>CAZLLC010000037.1:0-14129 GCA_964560245.1 uncultured Oscillospiraceae bacterium
TGCCAAGGCTCCCGGCTGCAAGCTGTGCGACGATCTGCAGAATAAGATCTATCCTATGCCTTTGGATACCACCGATCAGGACATCGTATTTGTGGGACGGATCCGCCCGGATCTGACCGACGATTGCGGCATCAGCCTGTGGTGCTGCGGTGACCAGGTCCGCAAGGGCGCTGCCACCAACGCCATCCAGATCGCAGAACTGCTGATCGAAAAGTAAAATTTAATAATAGAATAGTTAATAAAAATACATCCATCGGCTGTACCGATGGATGTATTTTTATTGGTTCTATAAGTTTTTATTTCACGGTCAGTGTGGCGAAATCGGTATATTTGTTTTAGGAATAAGATACCAATTCTACCGTATAGCCGGCCTGACGCAGGGCTTCCACCAAGCCGTTGGTATCGTCCAGCAGGTGGGCAAGACCTACGGCGTAAAATACGACGTCGTCGCTTTCCAGATACTCGATGGCCACCTCCAGCATACCTTCGTTCCGGTCGAAGTTCATTGCTTTGTTATATTCCTCCTCCAGAGGAAGCATAGCCTGATATTCGGCAAGCTCCTCCTCGGTCAGTTCTGAAAGATCGGTTTCCTCGTTGAGCATTGCCCGAAGGGCTTCTTCATCACCGGCGCACCAGAGCTCAAACAGCTCCTGGGTCTGCGTCCAGTATTCTACCGGATCGGTTTCCAAAATTTCCTCTAACAGCAAGCTTTGCAGCTCGTCAGACCAGCCGGTGAGCATCTGCGTTTGGAACAGACCGGATTCCACATCCCGGATGGGCTTTTCCTGCTCCTTTGCCCACTGGGTCAGCCGTTCCTCCACGCCCTGCTCAGAGTGAAGGGTGTGTCCCTGCTGCAATAAGAAATTGCTGATAAAGCTCTCCCAAAGGGAAACCTTGAAATATGTAATCGAATCGGAATGAGAGCCGCTGGCTTTGATGAACTTCAGCGCCAGTTCATAGGTTTCTGCGTCCAAATGATCCTGTACGGTGGTGCCGTCGGTATAGTAATAGGCGGCAGCGATCTGCTGCTGCAGCTCTTCGTCGTTTTCTGCCTCCTCATCAAAGCGCTCAGAATCAAATTCCAGTGCCAGCGCGTCTGAAGCGGTGAAGGCGTCGAGGATCTGCTGGGGCAGGAAGGCGGTCCGGTTATCACCCACGTGGATCGTGCCCAGCAGCCACATTTCCTGACCGTCTGCGCCGGTCACGTGGTAGAACAGGGGCTGGGGCTTTTGTGCCGGTTCTTCCTCCTGCGGCATCTCATCTGTAATGGCTTCGTATGCGCCGAAGGAAGGTGCTTCCACAGCCTGATCGATCTGCATACTCAGGATATATTCATTGCCGTCAATGGTGTGAACGCCCTCGTAGTACATACCGGAAGAAGTGACCAAGCCGGTGTATTTATCAATACCCAAATAGCCGCTGACTTCTTTGTTTTCATAGGCGGTGGCATAATTGTTTAAGAAAGACGGATCGTAAAAAAGGGTGCTGCAGATGCTGTTCTGGTTGTTGTTGCCGTAATCCTCGGAGTAGGTATACTCCACAAGATATGTGCTGCCCAGATCGGTAAGGACAGCTTCTGTCCAATATTCCGGCATCGGCACATAGGGACGGATCATCGCCTCACAGGACTGGCGCATATCCTCCTCCTTTACACCGGATTGGGTAGTGGGCAGACCGCCGTCTGTGATGCTCACATATTTGCCGTCCTTGTAGGTCTCTTCGATATCATAGGTCTCGCTGTTACCGGAGCCATCCATGATCTGCACAGCGGTATCGGACTTGAAAAGCAGGTCTTCCGCAGCATCGTACATATGGGTGTTGATCCGTGTGCTTTGGGCAAAGCCTGCAGCCTGACACAGGATCGTGTTGGAGCTGGTGATGTTGGCGGTTTGTGCCTGCACAGTTTTGTTTTCCACAGCGATCAGCAGCCGCAGGGCATCCACGCACTGCAAGGGCTGATAGCTGTCTGCATCCTCCGGAGCAGTCACCGGTTTGGCTTCTGCCTGAGGGGTGGACTCCACTTCCAAAGTGATCTGCGCAGAGCCGTACACATAGGTGACGGTGTAGTTCATCTGCTGCAGGGCGCCGTCCTTGCTGATTTTTGCAGAGCCAAAGGCCTCCTGTAGCAGTGCGCCTTCGGGCACTGCCCAGCTTTCTGCCGCTGTGGGAGACTTAAAGTGGACGGTATCCTGCTCCGCACCTTCCTCCAGGGTCAGCTCCTCATAAAGCGCCGCATCCAAAAGCACCACGGGGATATACCGCCCTGCGGCATCCTCCTGCTTGAGGCTGCCGGAAAACGTAGCCATATCTTCTAACTTTACATACAGTGTTTCATCGGTATAGATCTCTGTGTAAGTGTAGGTCTTTTCTTCATCAACCGTGGTCTCACCTTCAGTAGGCTCTGCCCAGATTACTTCTTCTGAAAGAGAAACAGCAGGGGATTCTGTTTGAAGCCCCGAGAAGCTGAGGATCTGCTGGGCTTCTTCCGTAAAGGTGTTGTTTTCCACGGTGGTGGTAACCTTGCTTACCACATCGAATGTCACAGCATCTGCGCTGTCCAGCAGCGCCCGTGCCTGGGCATACACGTCGCCTGCCTGGGGAACAGGCTCCGTGGTTTCTACCGGCTGTTCCGGCGTGGGCTGACAGCCGATCAGACCCAGTATGAAGATCAGGGCTAACAGAGCAATTATCATTCTTTTTTTCATAACGCTTCTCCTTTTTATGTATTTCTATTTGTAGATTGATAGTTTACGGAAAAACTGAAAATCCCGAATCTATTTTCCCAGGCCCTCCTGGGTATTTTCCCGGGTTCATATATGGATTTGGATCCCAAATGATTACAGGCGATGTCGGCGTTGTAGGAGATGAGCCTGTCACGCCATCTAAGAGTGATACAGGCTCGGTCTTTTGCCGTGAAAAGCCACAGTGCTTGCACTTTTCAAAGTATCCACCGTCATCAATCCATTGGTGCGTGCCGAGAGAACCATATTCCACTCGGAAATAAGCACACTCTGCACAAAAAACTTCAACGGTTTCAAAACTCAAACAGGTGGCTTCTGCTGTTACTTTCTGTTCGAGATTATGGCTTTTCAGGGGATAACTGCAGCTTTCGGAATAATCACAACGGGAACATTCCAGAACACCTTCTCCTTCTTCCGTGCAGGTGGCTGCCCGGACGACCCGTTCCACCAGCTCGTGCACATCGTTTACCGGAAGAATTTCCGTGACGAATATTTCTCCACACTGGCTGCAGGTAGCGGTTTTTTCGCCGGTATGGGTGCAGTCGGGCTCTGTGATCCCGTAGGGCGCGCCTAAATCGTGCCCTGTTTGTTCAATGCTGCAGGCTTTTTGCGCATCACAGGCGGTGCAGCTTAAAGTTCGGATGCCCGCTTCGGTGCAGGTGGCTGCTAATGTGACGGTACCGGCATCATAGCTGTGGGGCAGCAGCTCTGCCGGCTGCCCGTAGCTGTGCTGACACTGGTCACAGGTGTTGATCTGCAGCCCGTGCTGTGTGCAGGTGGAGGATATGGCTACCTCACTGTGATAGCTGTGCTTGCAGGCTACGGGATCAGACAGGAAGCACACCACCGTTGCGATGCATACTGCCACAGACAGCAGCAGGATCCAAAAAGATGCCTTTTTATAGCGCGCGACTGCCTTGATCCGGCTTTTGACACCCACTTCGCCAAAGGCTACCGGACAGGCCATAATGGTTCGGCGGTGGACACTGCAGGCAAGCAGTGCCTGGGAATAGCCCTTTTTTCCGGGATTGTCCAGCTGGCTGATAACCTTTTCGTCGCAAGCTTTCTCAATATCCCGGCACAGCAGGATGTACGCTACCCACAACAGCGGATTGAACCAGTAAAGCGTCAGCAGCGCAAAGCCTAAAGGCTTCCACCAGTGATCCAGCCGTTTAATATGGGCCTTTTCGTGAGCCAGGACATAGGCTTTGTTTTCTTCCTCCATGCCGGAGGGCAGATAGATCTTGGGGAAAAGTGTGCCCAAAACAAAGGGCGAATCGATATGATCGCAGATGCGGATACCCTTTTCTGTGGCAATTGAAGCCCGTACCCGCCAGCGTAGCACCAAATAGGATGCAATGCTGTAAAGCAGCATCACTGCCACACCTATCAGCCATATTTGGGCTGCTGCAGACAGCAGCTTGTCCAGCATCAGCTCTCCACGGAGCAGCTTCACGGTCAGTATAGGGTTGACGGCGCTGTTTACCGCGGAGATACCGCTGTAGATCGCCGGTGTTTCGGATACGGTAATATCCTGGGGAATTACCTCCGCGCTGGGGATCAGGCTGAAAACGCTCTCCCAGGGAAAGGGCAGCAGCAGACGAAAAGCCACAATGCCCCATAAAAGACAGTTGATCCACTTGGGCATCCTGGGCAGCACTGCCCGGATCAGCAGCACCGCCAGCACAAGATAGCTTGCGGATATGCTCATATTCAGCAGTTTCAGGAAAATATCTGTCATTCTCCATCACTCCCTATAGAATCGATCAGCTTTTTGATTTCTTCCAATTCGGTTTTTGATGGGGTGCTGCCTGCGGTAAAGGCCGCCAGAAAAGCAGGTAAAGAGCCTCCAAAATGCTCCTTTACGAACCGTTCGCTTTGGATGGTGTGGAATTTGGACTTGGAGATCCGCGAGGTGATCACACTGTCGCGCACAGTAAAAATGCCCCGTTCACACAGCTTTTTCAAAACTGTGTAGGTGGTGGTGCGCTTCCAGTTTAGATTTTCTTGACAGAGGGATACCAGTTCTTTTGTGGTCAAGGGCTCGTTTTCCCAGATCAGGTTGGCAAAGCTGCCCTCAACTGCTCCTAATTTTATATCGGACATAGCAATTTCACTTCCTTGTCTATTAGCAGTAGACCATCTTTAGTCTATCATCAATAGACGGGCTTGTCAATTGCTTTCTGACCTGATTTAGGGCGTTTTTGACAAAGTATGACCCGTCAAAGGGATACACTGCTTTACTTTTGAAGGGCGCTGTGCTATGATAAATCAGAAGGCGGTGATGGAATGACCGGACATTTTCATAAGAAGTATTTTTGGAATACCTTGTGCTTGCTTTGCGGATTATTTTTGATCGGACTGTTTGCGTTTCTGCACTATAAAGATCCCGGAAGTGATCCGTATGCAGGCGTAACGCTGGGCGTAATCATCAGTGTTTGCAGCCTGGTGTCCCTGTTTCTGAATCTGGGGGCATTTTTGGAGGTTCGGGACGGTGTTGTCCGGGCGAAGTATCATTGGTTTGGAAAGCTTCAATGCTCCGTAAAGGACATTGCTTTTGTAATGGCGCAGATCAATACATTAAACATCCTGCTGAAAAACGGCAAAAGGTACAATATTATGGGTATTGAAAATGCCTATGCCATCAGTACCGGGCTGCGCAGACAGATTTTTACTTTGCAGGAAGAAACACCGGGCCCACTGTATCAGCAGCTGGAGCAGATGAAAAAGCAACGCAAAAAAGAATTGATTTGGACCATCAGCGGTTGTGTTTTGATGTTTGCGAATATCTTTATCGCAGCCTTTTTGACGGACTTCAAAGAAATGTCTGATTTCAGCAAGCTGGACTGGACGTTTTTTACCCTGATGGGGCTTGCAGAGCTGCTGACGGTGGTTGGAACCTTTTATGTGGCGTCTCTTGCCGGAAGCTATGTATTGCCCATACAGCAGCTGCAGTACTGCATAAAAGGCGCTGAGATCGCCACTTTGCCACTGCCTTCCGGCAATGTGCGGGCTGTTTATACCGATGAAAACTATACAGGTCGGGTGATTGTCTACGGCTTTCCCAACGATGAAGGGGTGTACTACACTGTGCAGGAATTTGTAGCTGCCAGCGAGCTGAAAACCGTGCATGTATCCGATATATACAAAAGCGAAGCGGATATGGACACAGAAGCATTGGGTGAGCTGATCGATATCAGCAGTAGGTTTTTATGATTTTGTATGCTCTTTAGCAAACAGGGCAGAAAGGAATTTATATGAAAACGATCACGATCATCGGTTCGGGAATGATGGGCTCTGCTCTGGCGTTTCCGGCAAGAGAAAACGGCAATGAAGTACGCCTTGTAGGTACCCATTTGGACCGGGACATCATCGATTGCTGCCGTAAGACTGGGCGGCATCCCAAGTTTACAAAGGATTTTCCCGAAGGTATCACATATTATCAGATCGAGCAGCTGCAGGAGGCTATCTGCGGCGCGGACTTTATCATCTGCGGTGTCAGCAGCTTTGGCGTGGAGTGGTTCCGGGATGAGATATTGCCCCAGCTGCAGGAGCATATTCCTGTGATCTCCGTCACAAAAGGTCTGATGAATACCGAAAACGGTGACCTGCTGACCTATCTGGACATTTGGCAGGAAAAGCTGGATGAACTGGGAAAAGCTATACCGCTTAATGCCATAGGCGGTCCTTGTACCAGCTATGAGCTGGTTGCCCACGATCAGACGGAGGTTTCTTTCTGCGGCAAAAATATGGATGTACTGCGGATGATCAAGTCCAGTATGGCGACACCGTATTATCACATCAGCCTGTCTACGGATGTTGTGGGCGTGGAAAGTGCCGTGGCGCTGAAAAACGGCTATGCTTTAGGTGTTGCCCTGACCATTGGCGTGAACCAAAAGGAATTTGGCGTGGACAGTGAATTGCATTTTAATTCTCAGGCAGCGGTTTTTGGGCAGTCTGTACGGGAAATGTCCAAGCTGCTGAAGATGCAGGGCGCGCAGACGCTTGATAATCTGGTGGTGGGCGCCGGTGACCTGTATGTGACCGTATACGGCGGCAGAACACGGCTTGTTGGTATCCTGCTTGGCAGGGGGCTGACCATCGATGAAGCAAAAGCCCAGCTCAACGGTGTGACACTGGAATCTCTTGTGGTGGCAGAGCGTGTGGCGAAGGCGGTAAGAGTGAAAGCGGAAAAAGGGCTTGTGGATCTGCGGGAATTTCCGCTGTTGATGCACATTGACCAGATCATCACCCGGAAAAAACCCGTAAATATCCCCTGGGAGCAGTTTACTTTTGAAAAATAATATACCACAAGGGGTGTCCGTAATGTGTTGGGACACCCCTTAAAAATACCGCTAAATCATAATTGATCTTTACAAAGCAAGATCAAGGTGTCAGTGGGTTTTATCGGTTGTGATGGCAGATAAAAAGCGCGGCGGTGTAAAGTGCGGTGTTTATAACCGGAAAACACACCTGTTTTTGCATTGTGGGCATTTTGTGGTTGCAATTTATAAGGGCTTCGTGTATAATATACTCTGATTAGATGCGCAATTTGGCGCGCGGAGCACCGTATACATACCCGGCGTGTTTTTGATGTTGGGTTTAATGGTGAATACAAAAGAAAATATCTGTGACAGTTGTTGCTGTATTACACGGATTTTGCGAAGAATATTGACGGGGAGGTTACTGTATGGCAAAAAAACCGAGATCCTGTTTTAAGAATAATGAGCGCGCAAAACACTGCCGGGCATATTATGACGGCAAGCAATGGTCTGCCTATGTTGACATACTGTGCGCGTTTTTGCTGGCGCTCTGCCCTATTTTACAGCACTACAAAGGACCGATCGTAGATGCCCGGGCAACGGTCCTTGCAATAATGACCCCTTATTTGCTATACAAATTTTGGAAAAGCAATGAGGTCAATCTTTTGATCGCGCTGCCGCTGATCGGCTTCACGATCTGCAAGGTGATGTTTCGCGGCATTAGCCTTACAGGCTTGGGCAGGGAGGTGCTGCTGTGGATCTATTTTGTGGCTGCGGCCAGCAAGCGGATCGATACAAAAAGCTTTATCCGGGTGGTTATATCCGTTTCGGTGGCAGCAAGTGTATTGATCATGATCCAGTATGTAAGCTATTATCTTTTTGATCAGCACTTGCAGCTGGTACCCACATCCCTGCTGTTGGAAAGCAGCAGCAACTGGGTCAAGCTCGCGGAAACCGGTACAGTCAGCATAACCGGAAAGACTATGAGATTTTACCGTCCGTCTTCCTTTTTCCTGGAACCTTCGCATATGACCATCTATTGTGTTCCCGCGCTGCTTCTGTTGCTGTTATCGCCGAAGATCAATAAGCAGCGGCTGATCCTTGCCGCGGTGATCACCGTGGGCGTGATCGCCTGCACATCCGGTATGGGCATTGTCCTGTGCGTAGGACTTTGGACGCTGTACTTTATGTTCTATTTCCGGGAGGATCAGGGCGACGAACCGATTACTGTTGGCAAGCTCCGTATTAAAGGAATAAAAACAAAAGACCTGCATTTTAAAGGCTTTACCTGGAAAAAACTGCGGATCAGGCCTTTTACCGTAAAGGGACTGCATATGAAGCCTGTAAGCCTGCTGCTGATGGTCGGCATGGTGATCGTGCTGGTGCTGCTGTATGTCTTTGTGGATGTATTCCGTTCCAGCATCAACCGGATCTTCTACAGTCCTGACGGCAGCACTGCGCTGAAGGGGCGTACAGCCTCCGGTATGGCTGCCCTTGCCCAGATGAATTGGCTTGATTGGCTGATCGGCGAACAAAATCGTGGCAAGGAAGCTGAGTACTATATGTCTGCATTCTTTGGCACGATCTATGATTACGGCGTGATCGCTGCGGCGCTGTCGTATGTGTTTTATGTGTATAGTCTGTTTAAACTGAAGCGGCAATACCGCTGGCTGGCGCTGATGATTTTGGGTCTGTCTTTTCTCACTGTGCATACCCACGGATCATCTTATATGCTGCATCTGTGTATTTTGCTGTTTGCCGGTCATTTTGAAACGGGAACACAAAAGCCCTTTGGGTATACGCTGCAGCTTCATCCGCTGCACTTGAAAAAAGAAGGAACTTAAAGATCAATGAGTAAAGAAATACAAGAAAAAAGAGGCAGCAGCGGTCTTGCTATCAAGGCCGGTCTGTGGTATGTGATCAGTACCTTTTTGGTCAAGGGACTGTCCTTTATCACCACACCTATTTTCTCCCGGCTGCTGAGCAAGGAAGCTTTAGGTGAGTTTTCCAATTTCGCAAGCTGGCAGGTGATGCTGCTGATCATCACCGGCGCGGAACTGCACAATACTGTCGCCCGGGCTTACTATGATTTTAAAGAGGATTTCGATAAATATGTTTCCTCTATAACCGTGGCTGTTTGCGGTCTGACGTTGGTGCTGTACGGCCTGTTTTTGGCAAGCGGTGACTGGATCTACAACATTGTGTCCATTCCCAAGGAGTATGTGCATATTCTGTTTTTTATGCTGATGTTCCAGGCCTGCAAGCAGATCTATATGGCAAAAGAGCGGACCCTTTACCGGTATAAATCGGTGGCAGCCATTTCAATGATCAATTTGCTGATCCCTACGCTGATCGCTGTGGTACTGGTGCTGCTGGCAGAGGAATCCCAGCGGCTGTCTGCCCGGATCTACGGCTTTTACCTGCCGTCGGCGCTGATCGGTGCCGGTTGTGCGGTGGTGCTGCTGCTAAAGGGCAGAAGTTTTCAGTGGAAATATTGCAAGTATGCCTTTATGCTGTGCCTGCCTTTGATGGTCCATTATCTGACCGCCCATCTGCTGACCTCCTCCAATACCATCGTCACAAAGTGGGTGTTGGGCGCGGAGGCAGTTTCTTCTGTGAGTATCGCTTCCAGCACCAACCACATCCTGACCATTTTGCTGCAGGCGGTATCCGGTGCGGTGACCACCTGGCTGATGGATAACTTAGAGCAGGAAAACACCAAGGCAGCCAAGAAGGGAACCTTGCTGTATGTGGCAGGCATTGCGGTGGTGGCTATTGCGGTGATGCTGCTGGCCCCCGAGCTGATCTGGATCATGGGCGGCAAAAAGTATGCCGATTCCGTGCTGCTGATGCCCGGTATGGTGACGGCGGTATTTATCCAGTCTGTGACCACGGTGTTCACCATTATGCTGACCTTCCGGAAAAAGGTGGTGGGGACTGCGCTGTATACCGGCATTGTGTCGGTACTGAGTGTGGCGGCAAAGTATTTTCTGCTGCCTGTGGCAGGTCTGCAGATCCTGCCCTTCATCAACATCGTGGCCTTTGGCATTTTGCTGTTTGTCAACTACATTCTGGTATGCCGGTGCGACTGCGGCAGATTTGTGAATTTTAAGTACATCCTGGCAGTGATCGGCGTGGTTTGTCTGGTAATGTTCGGATGCTTCTTCCTTTATGAAAACACCGTATTGCGCTATGGCGTTATCGGCGTGATCGCCGTGGCAGCCTGCGTGGTGCTTTATAAAAACCGTAAGCTTGTGATCAAGCTGATCAAATCCAAACTCGGAAAGAAAAAGAAGAAAAAAACAGATAACACGGAGGAATAATTATGTCTATCAAAGAACAGATCGTGAACATACTGAAGGAGATCAAGCCCAACAAAAACTTAGAGGGTCTTACGGATATCGTGGAAGGCAGCTACCTGGATTCTTTCGAGATAATGAATCTGATCATGATGCTGTCTGAGACCTTTGGCGTGGAGATTGAATTTGAAGAGATCACTGCTGAAAACTTCAATTCTATCGATGCAATGGTCGGTATGATTGAGCGTTTGAGAAAGTGAGAGGTGTAGACGATGCGTGCTGAAAGAATGTATCACAGCATTCGCTTGTTGCTGATCCGCAAGGCCAGGAAGCGTGCCGAATACCTGAAAAAGCATAATGTTTTGGGCGGCATCGGTGAAAACTGTATTTGGGGTCCGTGGCTGGTTCCATTGTACCCGAAGCTGATCAAGCTTCACGATAATGTGCGTGTCCATAAGACGGCAAAGATCGTGACCCACGATGTGATCAACGGCTTTCTGAAGACTGCCTATCCTGATGTGGACTTTGGAGCAAGAGAGCGCTTAGGCTGCGTGGAGCTGTGTGACAATGTATATGTGAGTATGAACAGCGTGGTTATGCCTGATGTGCGTATTAATAAAAATTGCATTATTTCTGCTGGCAGTGTAGTATCCAGTGATATTCCGGAAAACTCTGTGGCATCCGGCAACCCGGCGAAGCCTGTGGGACGTTTTGATGTGTATATGGCGTTCAGAAGGATGAATAAGCGCCAGGGTGTATCCTTCAAAAACCAGGCGCTTGAGGATGAATTAGCTGCTGAGCAGTGGACAAAATTTGAACAAAAGCGGGCCAACAAGGAGTAAAGCTCCAGCGTCTGCGGGAAGGATGAAAATCGTGGAGAAAAAAATGGCAATTACGGGCGTTATTAAAGAACACGCACAACAGCAGCCCAATAAAATTGCGTTTATTATTGAAGATGTTTCAATTACCTATGGCGCGTTTTACCAAAAGGTCAACGCGGCAGCAGTCTGTTTTAAAAATATGGGCATTAAAAAAGGCGACCACGTTTTGTCGGTTGCCAGTCCTAATTTGCCGTATGTGGTTTGTATGTACGCACTTTTGGGCATTGGCGCGGTACATATCCCTGCGGAGAACAGGATTCCTGCAGCACGCTTGGCTGAGATCGCGCACTCCGTGGATGCAAAATTGGTGATTGCTCCGGAGGATCCGCAGTGCGGCATCCGGTGGGTATCCGGTCAGCAGGTTTGTGAAAGTACCCAGACTGACCCCAATTGGGAGCCGGTAGAAATATCTACTGATTGCTCTGAGATCATATTTACCACAGGCACTACCGGAAAGTCTAAGGGCGTTATGCTGTCCTCCCGCTGTTTGGAGGTCTATATCAATGCCATTAACCCCTCCTTTAATATGTGCAAGGAGTCGGCGTTCCTGGTCACCACACCCCTGAACCATGTAGGTGGCCTGCACCGAATCCATCAGTGTATGTCAGTCGGCTGTACAGTGGTGCTGCTGGACGGTATTAAGGATCTGCGTGCGTTTTTTGCTGCTATTAACGACTATAATGTGACGCATACCTATTTGCCACCAGCATCTGTAAAGATGGTGCTGACTTTGGCTAAAAAGAAGATGGCAGCCCTTGACGGCAAGCTGCAGTTTATTTACACGGCTTCCGCCCCCTTCCCGGCAGCGGATATTGAGACATTGATGTCTATTCTGCCCAATACCCATCTGCATCAGGGCTATGGCAGCAGTGAGACCGGTAGTGTATGCAACTGTTGCTATAATGCACCCGGTGAAAACATCAACTGTCTAGGCAAGCCTTATCCCGGTGTTCAGGTAAAGCTTTTGGATGAACAGGGCAACGAAGTAACGGAACCCAACAAGGAAGGATATATCTGCGTCAAAAGCGATATGATCATGCTGGGCTACTACAACGAACCGGAGCTGACAGCATCTGTGCTGAAGGACGGCTATATTTACAGCAAGGATTTAATGTACTTTGATCCCACGGGTGGTCTGCACTTTGCCGGTCGTGGCGACGATGTGATCAACATCCGTGGCTTCAAGGTGGCACCTGTGGAGGTGGAGGATGTGGCGCTGAAGCATCCGTCAGTTCACGATTGCGTGTGTGTCCCCTATGATGACCGTATGCGCGGCCGCGTAGTCAAGATGCTGGTGCAGGTAAAGGATGGTCAGTCGTTAGATGCGGAGTCTATTACCGAATTTCTGTCAGAAAAGCTGGAGGCGTATAAGGTGCCGCAGATCATTGATCAGGTGCAAGAAATTGCAAGAACCAATAACGGCAAGCTTAACAGAAAACAGATGATTCAGCAGTATTCCAATATTTGAACCCCAAGGTGAATATTCAAAGCGGAGAAGGACGATAGAATCGTAAATAAAGATTTAGGATGGAACGATCAATGAAAGCTTTAGTTCTGGCGGGTGGACTTGCTCAAATCGAGCTGATCAATCAGCTGAAAAGCAGAGGAATCACAACTATTTTGGCAGATGGCAATGCCAATGCTTTGGCAAAGCCCTATGCGGATGTGTTTTATCAACTCCCTATTTTTGATGTGGAAGCGGTCAAAGATCTGGCGGTAAAGGAGCAGGTGGATTTTGTGACCACTTGCTGCGCCGATCAGGTGCTGTTGATCGTGGCGCAGGTTTCCGAGATGCTGGGGCTGCCTTGCTATATCGACTATCAGACGGCGCAGAATGTGTCTGATAAGAAGTATATGAAGCGGATCTTTTGGGATAATAATATCCCCACCTCCCGTTATGTGGAGATGGCTGTGCTGGATATGGAGCAGATCCGGGATCTGCAGTATCCCCTTGTGGTCAAGCCGGTGGATGCCTACAGCTCCCGTGGCGTCCGTAAGGCACTGAATGAGCAGGAGCTGCAGAAGTATTTTGCAGAAGCTGCGCAGATCAGCCGCACAGGCAGTGTGATCGTTGAGGAATTTGTTGCCGGTACGGAGATCAGTGTGGATGTTTATGTGGAGGGCGGCAAGGCCAAGCTGCTTTGCGTTTCCAACAGTGAGAAGATCGCGGATAGCGACCGTTTTATCATTTTCCGCGGCCGCTACCCGGTGGCGGCGTCCCAGCAGATCATCGATCAGATCCAAACTGTTGCCCAGCAGATCGCCGATGCCTTCGGTCTGGTGGATTCCCCTATGCTGATCCAAATGATCAACGACGGTCAGCGGGTATCTGTGCTGGAGTTCTGCGCCAGAACCGGCGGCAATATGAAATATATGCTGATCAAGCGCTCCTGCGGCTTTGATGTGGTCAAGGCTGTGATCGATCTGTCGGTCGGTCTGAAGCCCCGCGTGGAATTGGGTGCGCCGGAAAGCAAGTATATCGTCAATGACTTTATTTATTGTAAGCCCGGCGTGTTTGATCACCTGGAGGGCTTTGAGGAAATGCTGCGGCAGGGGATCATTACAGACTACTGTCAGCTGCGTCCCAAGGGAATGAAGATCTCCGGCGTTGCCAGCAGCAGTGACCGGATCGCCGGCTTTACGGTGCAGGCGGATTCTTTGGAGGAATTCAACCGTAAGCATAGAATTGCCGTGGAATCTGTCAAGGTGATCGATGCGGAAGGAAACGACATTATGCGTCGCGACCTGCTGCCGGATCTGAAGTAACAGTACGATTAAGAGGGTGCCTCGCAGGAGGCACCCTCTTTAATTGACAATTGACAATTATGGTGTAAATTATTGTTTACCTTATTACACGCTCCCCCTTTGGGGGAGCTGGCAAAAATCGGCACTTCGGAACCGATTTTTGACTGAGGGAGTGTCCCTTTGGAATAAGTGCAAGCCACC
>CAZLLC010000038.1:0-14122 GCA_964560245.1 uncultured Oscillospiraceae bacterium
CTGAAACCGGGGCTGGAACGGCATCACCGAATCCGCATTTCGGAGGAAGCGCTGACGGAGGCTGTACGCCTTTCAGTGCGGTATCTGCCGGATCTGTATTTGCCGGATAAGGCCATCGACCTTTTGGATGAGGGAGCCTCCCACGCCCGGATGGAGGAGCTGTATACCGTGCGTCCCAATCTGCAGCTGAGCTTGGAGCAGGAGCTTAGCGACGCGGTGAAAAGCAGCCAGTTTGAAAAGGCTGCGGAGATCCGGGACCGGATGCAAAAGCTGGTGCTTCGTTCGTCAGAAGGGCGGCGTGCGCGAATGGTTACCGGCTCAGATGTGGCTTGGGCAGTGTCTATGCGTACCGGTATCCCGGCAGGCAGGCTCACAGAGGATATGCGCAGCCGCTTGCTGCGTCTGGAGGAAACCATCGGTCAGCAGGTGGTTGGACAGGAGCAGGCAGTGCGGCAGGTCTGCCGTGCAGTGCGTACCGGTCTTTCGGGCATCCGTGATGAAAACCGGCCTGTTGCCAGCTTTTTGCTGACCGGTCCAACCGGTGTAGGAAAAACAGAGCTTTGCCGCTGCCTGGCGGTGGAGCTTTACGGCAAGGAGGAAGCGATGATCCGTCTGGATATGACGGAGTTTATGGAAAAGCAGTCTGTGGCAAGGCTGATCGGCGCGCCGCCCGGCTATGTAGGCTATGAAGAAGGGGGTAAGCTGACAGAGGCTGTCCGGCGCAGACCCTATTGTTTGGTGCTGCTGGATGAATTGGAGAAGGCCCATCCGGATGTGACAGGCATCTTGCTGCAGATTATGGAGGAGGGCGTGCTGACCGATTCCACCGGACGGCGTGTCAGCTTCAAAAATGCCGTGATCGCAATGACCTCCAATGTGGGCGGTCAGCTGCATACAGATGGATTGGGTTTTCAGCCGGCGGATCAGGCGCAGCGGTCTTTGGATGCCCTGCGGCAGCGGTTTTCACCGGAATTTTTGGGCAGACTGGATGAAACGGTCCATTTCAGAAAATTAGATGGCGTGGATATGGAGCGCATTGCTCAAAAGTACCTGACAAAATTAGAGCAGCGTATGAAAGCCAACGGGATGCAGCTGATCCTGCCGGATAAGCTGGCGCAGCTTCTGGGCGCCGCAGGGATCCAAAAGGGCGGCGCGCGGGATCTGCGTCGATTGGTGCAGGAGCGGGTGGAGACGCCGCTTGCGAGCTTTCTGCTGTCCAGTGATAAAAAACCGTCTAAGATCCGATGCGCCTTAGACGGCGAGCAGCTACTCTTTCACGGATAAAACGCACGGGGATGTCTCAGAATAATGAGACATCCCCGAAAACATTTGATCGGTAAATTAATGTTTAGTGCACCATCGAAAGACGTACGCACATAGCTTCTCCCGGGGAGAAGCTGTCGCCGTAGGTGACTGATGAGGAATGCGGGCAGAAATTTAGAGTTTTGTACGCAGAAACAGACATATTCTAAACTTTCAGATTTCGCCGTTCCTCATCCGCCCCTTCGGGGCACCTTCCCCCCGGGGGAAGGTATTTTTAGTGCGCTAAATTCTGATTTATCACAGGGTGTTCTTTTTAGGACACACTAAAACGGCAAAACTTTAGAACAAGTGTTCTAAAATAGGGATAAATGTCATTTTTACCGATATATTTTAAATTTTTTTAAAGAAAAATATTGATTTTTGTATTTTCATCCGTTATACTGTCAGTAAATGGAGCAAAATGGTAGCTTAGTGGAGCAAAATGGAGTGGAGGTGAACGAAATGATCGGTAAATACCCTGCAAAGTTGGACGATAAGAACCGTCTTTTCGTTCCCGCAAAGCTTCGTGCAGAATTGGGCGAGGATTTTTATGTAACATTGGGCGTCAACTGCGGTCATCGGTGCTTGACGGTCTATACCGCTGAGGATTGGAGGACCCTGGGGGACAACTATAACGCACTGCCCATTTCCCACCGCAGTGCTGCCACAAGCTTGATTTTTATGAATGCAACGGAATGTAACCCCGATAAGCAATTCCGGTTCACACTGACCCAATCTCTGCTTGACTATGCAGGGATCGGCAGGGAAGTGATGATCGTTGGCCGTGCCGGTCAGGCGGAGATCTGGGATGCGGAAGAATTTAACCGCTTCGAGCTGGAAAACCTGACCCCCGAAAAGCTGCTGGCATCTTTGGAGGCCATAGGCTTATGAGTGAATTTCATCACATCTCCGTACTGCTGCAGGAGTGCCTGGATGGGTTAAACATTCGCCCCGACGGCATTTATGTGGATGGCACTTTAGGCGGTGCCGGACATTCCTCATGTATTGCCCAGTGCCTTACCACCGGTCGGCTGATCGGCATTGACCGTGATCCTGTCGCACTGAAGGCGGCCGGGCAGCGGTTGAGCCCATACAAGGATCGGGTCACGTTGGTCCATTCCAATTTCTGTGAAATGGCGCAGGTTTTGCGTGATCTGGATATACCCGGCGTGGATGGCATTTTGCTGGATCTGGGCGTGTCTTCGCCCCAGCTGGACGACGGCGCCCGTGGATTTTCCTATATGGCAGATGCACCGCTGGATATGCGTATGAACAGCGGCGACAGCTTAAGCGCCCACACGGTGGTCAACACCTGGCCGCAGGAGGAACTGAAGCGGATACTATACAACTATGGGGAAGAGCGGTATGCCCCTCAGATCGCCGCGGCAATTTGCCGCAGCAGGGCAGAAAAGCCCATTGAAACCACCTTGGAACTGGTGGACATTATCCGAAGCGCAATGCCCACCGCAGCACTTCGGGAAAAACAGCATCCGGCAAAGCGCAGCTTTCAGGCCATCCGCATTGCGGTCAACGATGAGCTGGGGGCTGTGGAACAAATAATGAAAGACGCAGTGCGTTTACTGAAGCCTGGCGGACGGCTGGCGATCATCACCTTCCATTCTTTGGAGGACCGGATCGTGAAGCTCGGTATGAATGATTGGGCAAAGGGCTGTACCTGCCCACCCAATTTCCCTGTGTGCGTCTGTGGCAAGAAGCCTCTTGTGAAGTTGATCAGCCGCAAGCCCATTACCGCGTCGGAGGAAGAACTGGAAGAAAATCCCAGAAGCCGAAGCGCAAAGCTTCGGGTGTGTGAAAAAATCTAAGGAAAGGTAGGAAATGCAGATGGCACAAAAACACGATATCCTGTACGTTAATTTCTACACGGACGGCTCCTCCGCCCGAAAGCTGGCACCTGCATTTCCTGTGCAGCAGCCCCAGCGGAAGCCAAAGACAAAGAAAAAGAGCAAGATCGTTGTGCATTTGGATCCGGTGGCGGTTTGCAGCTTGATGGTAGCGGTAGTTCTGATGATTATGATGGCGGTGGGTGTGACCCAGTTCCAGAATGCCCGGGCAGAGGCGCAGGCAATGGAGCAGTATCTGCAGCAGCTGACAGAGGAAAATGAAAGCCTGTCTGCACAGTATTGGGACGGCATCGATTTGGCGGAAGTGGAGAAGACCGCACTGGCTTTGGGTATGGTACCCCGTCAGCAGGTGCAAAGCGTTAGCATCCACCTTTCTGAAAGCGCCGTCCAGCAGCCCCAGCAGAATTTCTGGAATCAGATTCTTACATTCCTGACAAATCTTTTTGCATAAAGATTGTCCCGGCCAATAGACTGAAATAGCAGCTCATACTAATTCAGACCGGAAAGAATTAAAGTTTTTAATCAAGAATTAGTATCAAACGGGCGGCGAGGGATTCCCTTGCTGCCCTTGTTGCATAGAGGCTTTTGATGGAAGGGTCGGGTCTATGGCAAGGAAAAACAGGAAAAAGGAAGTCGGAAGGCTTCGGGGCGACAGCGGACACCATCGCAGGATCCTGTGGATGGCGGTACTTTTAGGTGTTTTGCTGTTTGTGCCCATTGCTGTTCGGTTGTATCAGCTGATGATCGTACAGTATGATTATTATTTGGAAAAAGCGCAAAATAATCAGACGAGAACCACAGCAGTTTCGCCGGATCGGGGAACGATCTACGACTGCAATATGAACATTTTGGCCTGCTCAGAGAGTGTGGCAAATGTATATCTGAATCCAAGACAGCTGCGGCAGACCGGCGCGGATATGGAATCGGTCAGCCAGGTCCTGGGGCAGATCCTGGAAAAAGAACCCCAGTGGATCTTGGAACAGTCTAAAGATATGGCCTACCGCTATAAGCAGATCGCTGCCGGTATTGACCAGGAAACGGCGGCGCAAATACGCACCTATATCAATGAGCAGGGCGTTTCCGGTATTCAGATAGAGCCCGGCACAAAGCGGTATTATCCTTATAATACATTAGCTTCGCAGGTCATTGGCTTTGTCAATGCCTCCAATACCGGTTCTGAGGGCGTGGAAGCGGCCTATAACAGCTATTTGGAGGGCGGCACAGGCAAGATCATCACCGGTATGGGCAACCACGAGGTGGATATGCCCTATTCCTACGAAGCCTATGTGGCGGCGCAGGAGGGCTGCGACGTGATCCTGACACTGGATGTGACGGTGCAGGCCTGCCTTGAAAAACAGATGCTCGCAGCCATTGACCGCTATGATGTACAAAACGGCGCCTTCGGTATAGTGATGGATGTGGATACCGGAGAGATTTTGGCTATGGCCACGCTGGGCGGCTACGATCCCAATAATTATCTGCAGATCGCTGATGAAGATACGGCGGCGGAATTGGAAATACTGAAAAATGAATACCTTTCAAAGCCCGAGGGCTCTGCGGCTTATGAAGAAGCAAAAACAGCCTATCAGCAGGCGCTTTCTGCCGCCCAGCTGAAGCAGTGGCGTAACCGCTGTATTTGCGATGGCTATGAACCGGGCTCGACTTTTAAGGTTCTGACGATGTCGGCGGCTTTGGACAGTGGCGCCATTACGTTAAACAATACTTTTTCCTGCAGCGGTGCTGAAAATATTCCCGGCAGAAGCCAATTGCTGCATTGCTGGCGTTCCACCGGTCACGGCGGACAGACCACAGCGCAGGCACTGCAAAATTCCTGCAACCTGGCCTTTGCCCACATTGCTTTGGCATTGGGAGGGGAGCGGTTTTATGAATATGTGGAAAAATTTGGCATTTTGGAAAAAACAGGCATTGACCTGTACGGCGAGAGCAAAGGCGTCTTTTTTGACCGGTCTTTGGTCACGGATACGCAAAAATGGGGCACAGCCTCTTTGACCTCCGGCTCTTTTGGGCAGACCTTTAAGCTAACCCCGTTGCAGCTGGTGCGTGCTGTTGCCGCTGTTGTCAATGGCGGCTATCTTTTAGAGCCGTATATCGTATCAGAGATCACCGACAGTGAGGGAAACACCGTGTTAAAGCAGGAGCCTACCGTTTTGCGGCAGGTCATCAGTGAGGAGACTTCCAAAACGATGTGCAGTTTGATGGAGTCGGTGGTCACGGAAGGAACAGCGAAAAACGCCCAGGTTTACGGCTTTTCCATCGGGGGAAAAACCGGCACCAGTGAAAAAATAGATGTATTGGATGAGCAGGGCAATCCCACACTGGATAAAATTGTTTCCTTTGTAGGGGTTGCGCCGATGGACGATCCGCGGTATATTGTATTGGTGGCGCTGGATACCCCGTCCCGGTCTACCGGACTGTACATATCCGGCGGCGTGATGGCAGCGCCTACAGTAGGCGCGGTGATGGCGGATATTCTGCCATACCTTGGTGTCCAGCACACATACCCGGAAGGCGACGCTTCCGGTCAGATGGTGGTCGTGGAGGATATGACCGGTCTGACCGAAAAGGAAGCCGCCGCTTTACTGAAAGACTCCGCGCTGAGCTGTAAGGTCTACGGTACGGAAGACACCGTAACAGCCCAGATCCCCAGCGCCGGAACGGCAGTTCCCGGGGGCAGCGAGGTGATCCTGTATTTTGGTGAAGAGCCGGCGGATCAGACAGTAACAGTTCCGGATTTTACAGGAATGAATCGGCAGCAAGCGGCAGATGCGGCTGGAAAGCTGGGGCTGTATATTCAAGTGACCGGCAACACACAGCTTGATACTACAGTGGTGGCCATCGCTCAGTCCTATGGGGCAGGGGAGCAGGTGGCTGCGGGAACGACGATCACCCTGACCTTTGCGGATACCGGGGTTCAGGATTGAAATGATTGATACAAAAGGAGCAAAAATATGAGATTAGATCAGCTTCTTCAGGGCGTGGAAACAGTAAAGCTTCACGCAGACCCGGATTTGGAGATTTCCGGGATGAGCTTTGATTCCAGAAAGGTGCAAAATGGTGACCTGTTTATGGCGGTCTCCGGCTTTGCCACCGATGGAAACCGGTTCATCCCGGCAGCAATGGAAAAGGGCGCTAAGGTTGTGGTGACAGCCAGTCAGCCGGAGCAGAATGTACCCTATGTGCTGGTGCGTTCTGACCGGACGGCTATGGCGCGGATCGCGGCAAATTTTTATGATCATCCGGCGGAAAAGCTGTGTATGATCGGTGTGACCGGCACCAACGGCAAAACCTCTGTGACCCTGCTGCTCAAGCATATTTTGGAAACAGTCCGCGGCGCCAAGGTAGGGCTGATCGGTACAATGGAGAACCTGATCGGCGATCAGGCTGTACCCACAGAACGGACTACCCCGGAAAGTCCGGATCTGCAGGCGTTGTTTGCCCGGATGGTGGAAAGCGGCTGCAGCCACTGCATTATGGAGGTATCCTCTCACGCACTGGCATTGGAGCGGGTAGGGGGCGTGCGGTACGATGTGGCGGCATTTACAAACCTGACAGAAGATCATTTGGATTTCCACAAGACGATGGAAGAATACTGCCGTGCGAAGGCGATGCTGTTCGGTCGCTGCGAAAAAGCGGTTGTAAATCAGGATGATCAGTGGGTAAATGATATTTGCGTTTACGCCCATTGTCCTGTCTTGACCACCGGTGTAAGCACGGATGGGCAGCTGACAGCGCAGAATCTGGAGCTTTTGTCCGACGGCATCCGCTTTGATGCGGTATTAGGTCAGCAGCACGTACCGGTGCAGCTGCCTATTCCCGGAAAATTTACGGTGTATAATGCCCTGACGGTGCTGGGCATAGCTTTGCAGCTGGGCATTTCTTTGGAAGAAAGCGCATCGGCACTGAAGACTGCCAAGGGCGTAAAAGGCCGGGTAGAAGTAGTGCCCACCCCCGGTAAGGATTACACGGTGCTTATCGATTATGCCCACACCCCGGACGGTCTGCAGAATGTGCTTTCCTCTGTAAAGGGCTTTTGCAAGGGCAGATTGATCGCCGTCTTTGGCTGCGGCGGAGACCGGGATCCCATAAAGCGACCCATTATGGGCAAAATCGGCGCGCAGATGGCCGATATTGCGGTGATCACCTCCGATAACCCCAGAACAGAAGATCCCCACGCCATTATTGAGGATATTCTGCAGGGCGTACAGGACAGATCGAGCTGTGCGGTGATCGAAAATCGTATTGAAGCCATCCGTTATGCTATGGACATTGCGGAAAAAGATGATATAATTGTATTGGCAGGAAAGGGCCACGAAACCTATCAGGAGATCTGCGGTGTAAAAAACCATTTGGATGAACGGGAAGAAGTGGCCAAATATCTGGAATTAACAACTAAGTGAGGAAATGGCAATGGCCAGTATTTCATTACAGCAGGCCGCGCAGTGGTGCGGCGGCAGTATTGATCCGAAATATAAAGATGTGACCTTTACAGGTGCCAACATCGATTCAAGAAAATTGCAGCCGGGGCAGCTGTTTGTTGCCCTGATCGCCGCCCGTGACGGACACGGTTTTATCCCCGGTGCTCTGGAAAAAGGGGCTGCTGCGGTGCTGTGCAACCACGCAGAGGTCGATTTCCCCGCAATCGTGGTGAAGGATACCCGGATTGCCTTGGGTCAGATCGCTGCGGGACTGCTAAGAAGTATAGGGGCGAAAATCATCGGTGTTACCGGCTCTGTAGGCAAAAGTACCACCAAGGAAATGATCGCCGCGGTTTTGGAAACCACCTATAAGGTCAGCAAGACTCCAGCCAATCATAATAATGATCTGGGTATGCCGACGGCGATCCTGGCGATGGAGGAAGCTTCTCAGGTGATCGTGCTGGAGATGGGTATGAGCCATTTTGGAGAAATTGCCTATCTGTCAGAGCTTGCCAAGCCTCATATCGGCGTGATCATCAATATCGGCACCATGCATATTGAAAATTTAGGCTCTCAGGAGGGGATCCTGCAGGCAAAGCTGGAGATCACCCGTGGTATGGGGGAAAACGGTAAGCTGCTGCTGTACGGTGATGATCCCTATCTGTGGGGCAGCCGGAATGCGCTGAAGATGGATACATCGTATTTTGGCACTGCCAATGACCAATGCGGTGTCCGTGCTGCGGATATTACAGAAAGCCCGGAAGGGATCCGCTTTACGGTTTGCTGCCCGGCAGGTACATTCCCGGTATATCTGCCCCTGGAGGGTCAGCACTATGTGTCCGATGCTTTGGCAGCCGTAAGCGCCGGTCTGGAGCTGGGTGTTACACCGGAGAATATCCAAAAAGGTTTGGCATCCTTCCGGACAATGGAAGGACGGCAGGAGATTTTTGAACATAAGGGCTGCACGGTCATTAAGGACTGCTATAATGCCGGTCCGGAGTCGATGGAAGCGGCTTTGAATGTATTGGGAAACCGTACAGGACGGAAGATCGCAGTATTGGGCGATATGCTGGAGCTGGGCGAACACAGTGCTGTGGCTCACGAAAAGGTGGGCTTAAGCGCATCACGCAAGGCGGACATTTTGCTGTGCTATGGACCGGAAAGTGTGCATATGTATAAAAGTGCGGTCCAAATGGGTATGGATGCCCGGCATTTTCAGGATCGCGGCGAAATGGCGCAGACCCTGAAGCAGCTTGTGAAGGCAGGAGATGTGCTGCTTTTTAAGGGTTCCCGGGGAATGAAGATGGAGATCGTTTTGGAGCTTTTTTTACAGAAAGAGAATTAAACGGAGGATAAACATATGAGGATCATTTTAACAGGCATTGCCGGCGGCGTGATCTCCGGTGTACTGGGTCTGATTTTGCTGCCTTTGCTGCGTGCGCTGAAGGCGGGACAGTCTGTTCACGAGATCGGACCGACCTGGCATAATAAGAAGGTAGGCACGCCTTTGATGGGCGGTCTGATGTTTATCGGAGCGGTTATTATATGCCTGGTTGGCAACTTGTTTACCATTGAAGATTACACCGTATTTTATGTATTGGCACTGGCGCTTTGCTTTGGACTTGTGGGATTTTTGGATGATTTCTGCAAGGTGAAATTCAAGCGGGATTTGGGGCTTACCGCCTTTCAAAAAATGGCATTGCAGATGGTGGTTTCCGCCCTTTATCTGTACATCCTCTATAAAAACGGCACACTGCGCAATGAAAACGGCCTGTGTGATCTGTATATTCCGTTTTTTAATGTGAATTTTGAGATCCATCCCATCATTTATATTTTCTTTGCAATGTTTGTGATGGTGGGTACAGTTAACGCGGTGAATATTACAGACGGCATCGACGGTCTGTGCGCAACCGTCACATTGCCTGTGACGGTGTTCTTCGGCGTGGTGGCTTGGTGCAGAGGAATGTATGATCTGGCGCTGCTGCCTGCCTGCCTGTTTGGCGCGCTGATCGCTTATCTGTTCTATAACTGGCATCCTGCCAAGGTGTTTATGGGCGATACCGGCTCTCTGTTTTTGGGCGGCGTGGTCTGCGCGCTGGCATTTGCGCTGAATATGCCGCTGATCCTGCTGCTGGTGGGCTTTGTGTATATGGTGGAAGTGCTGTCTGATCTGATCCAGTTTGCCTACTTCAGAGCCACCCATGGCAAGCGGTTTTTCAAAATGGCACCGATCCATCACCATTTTGAGAAGTGTGGATGGAACGAAGTGAAGATCGTTCTGGTATTTTCGGCTGTTTCCGCATTGATGTGCCTGTTGGCGTGGTTTGGCGTTTCCGCAATGAGCTAATAGGGAAGGAGATCGATTTATGGCAGCACAGAAGCTTCTGTGTGCCAAAGAGGACCGCCGTCGGCTTCATCCGGCAGGCGAAAGTGTGGATATTCCTTTCTTGATCATATTGCTGATCGTGCTTGCGGTAGGGCTGACGATGCTCTATTCCGCAAGCTGCGCCCAAAGCCTGTATGATACGGGTTATACTTCATCCACCCGTTATCTGCAGAAGCAGGCGGTGTGCGCGGTGATCGGTCTCGGGGCAATGTTTTTTATCAGCCGTATCTCAGCGGATTTTTGGCTGAAAATGTCCTGGCCACTGTATATTTTCAGTATTGTTCTGCTGTTACTGGTGCTTTTGTTTGGCGAAACAGTCAACGGCGCCAAGCGGTGGATCAATATTGCCGGGCTGCAGTTTCAGCCCTCGGAGATCGCAAAATTTACCCTGATTTTACTTTTTGCAAAACTGACACGGGGCTTTGGCAGTGATGCCAAAACCTTCCGCTACGGTGTTTTAGGCTTTGCTGCGGCACTGCTGGGCATCCTGATCCCTTTGGCGCTGGAACGCCATTTGTCGGCTATTATGCTGATGGGTATGGTGGCAGTTGTGATGATGTTTGTTGCGGGCACCAGTGGGAAATGGCTTTTGGCAGGCGCCGGCGGGGCAGTGGTGTTCGTTATCGTTTATGTAAGCCTTTTAGGCTATGCGGGAGACCGGATCACCGCTTGGTTTCACCCGGAGGAAGACCCCAGTAATACAGGCTATCAGGTTCTGCAGTCGCTGTATGCCATCGGCTCCGGCGGACTGTTTGGACTGGGCTTTGGAAAGAGCAAACAGAAATATATGTACCTGCCTTTCCAATACAATGACTATATTTTTGCCGTTGTCTGCGAGGAATTGGGTCTTGTGGGCGCGGTGCTGATCATTATTCTTTTTGCGGCACTGATTTTGCGTGGATATTGGATCGCCCTTCGCGCAAGGGATCGGTTTTCCACGGTTTTTGCCGCAGGACTTATTACCCAGATCGCTGTTCAGACCATCCTGAATATGGGTGTGGTGACAAATTTGCTGCCCTCCACCGGCGTGGCGCTGCCGTTCTTTTCTTATGGCGGAACGGCGTTGGCAGTGAATTTAGGCGAGATGGGCATTCTGCTGAGTATTTCCAGATACCGGAATCGTGCAACAAGACAGGAGGAGCTCCAATGAATGTGATATTTACCTGCGGTGGAACTGGCGGACATATTATTCCGGCCATCGCTGTTGCCAATATATGGAAAGAGCGTGACCCGGATGGCAAGATCCTGTTCGTCGGCGGCGGTGACAAGTTAGAGGAGGAGCTGGTACCCAAAGCCGGCTACGATCTGATCAGCATCCCGGCCTACGGCATCCGCAGGGGTTTTAATTCAGAGTCTGTCAAAAGAGCCTTTCTGGTGCTCAGATCAACGGTTTCCGGTATTGGGAAATGTAAAAAGATTTTTAAGGAATTTAAGCCGGATGTGATCGTAGGAACCGGTGGTTATGCCAGCTTTCAGGCGCTTTTGACCGGAAAGCTGATGGGTATTCCCACCTGTGTCCACGAATCCAACGCAATGCCGGGTATGACCACAAAGATGGTTTCCAGATTTGTGGACAAGGTTTTGGTATGCTTTCCGGAGAGCGCGAAGTATTATAAAGATCCATCCAAAGTGGAAGTGGTGGGTATGCCGGTGCGCCGGGAGTTTATTTACACTGAAAAAGCCCAGGCAAAACAGGAGCTGGGGCTGGACGAACGCCCGGTGATTATGTCTGCCTTTGGCTCTCAGGGCGCAATGGTAATGAATCAGGTGATGGCAGAGCTGTTCAAGCTGGAACAGGAGGCCGGTTATCCCTATCAGCACATTCACGCCGTGGGCTCCTTTGGCTGGGAGTGGATGCCCGGTCTTGTGAAGGAAAAGGGCGTTACTCTTGAAAACAACAGCTCCATCGTAATGAAGGAATATTTGCATAATATGCCGGTGGTAATGGCGGCGGCGGATGTGGTCATCAGCCGTGCCGGCGCTTCCAGCTGTAATGAGATCGCCGCCTCCGGGACCCCCTGTGTGCTGATCCCTTCTCCCAATGTGACCGATAATCATCAGGAAAAGAATGCCCGGGCATTGGAAGCGGGCGGCGGTGCCGTGGTGGTGCTGGAAAAGGACTGCACGGCTCAGCGGATATTTGATGAAATTCAAAAAATACTGGGTGATCCCCAGCGCAGTGTTGCAATGCAGAAGGCCCTTTACGGTATGGTAGTACCGGATTCGGCAGAGCGTGTGTGCGATATTATGCACGGAATCATAAAATGAGGATAAGCTATGGATACAAAAGAGAAAAGAAGAGCAAGATCAAACAGACCCCGTCAAAAAACCCAGCAGGATGTGGTGTATACCCAGCCGAAGCCCTTTAACAGAAACCGGTTTTTGCTGCATATGGTCACCGTTGTGGCGGTAGTGCTGGCACTGTTGTTCGGTATGACCATATTTTTCAATGTGGAAAATGTGACGGTTTCCGGTACGGTCAAGTATGATGAGTGGACCGTGTATCAGGCCTCCGGCATTATAGAAGGGGAGAACCTGCTGACGCTCAGCAAGGGGCGTATTGCAGGAAATATCCTGACGGAGCTTCCTTATGTGGACACCGTGCGGGTATCCATTTCCCTTCCGGATACGGTGCATATTCAGATCACAGAATTGGAAGTGGTCTATGCCGCCCAAGATACAGATGGCAGCTGGTGGCTGATCAGCTCTGAGGGGCGGATCGTGGACAGATGTGCTGCTGCAAACGCAGAGGATCACACCAGAATTTTAGGCGTGCAGCTTGCAGATCCGGAGATCGGACAAACGGCTGTTGCCTATGAAGAGCCTGCGGCAACGGATGAAGGCGGCGAAACGATCCCGGTGACGGTTTACGGACGGGAGCGGCTGGAAACGGCCATTACCATTACACAGCTTATGGAAAAATTCGGCTTTATCGGCTCAATGGATACAGTGGATGTATCCAAGCTTGTAGATATTCAGCTATGGTATCAGGGACGGTTTCAGATGCTGCTGGGTGATAGCGCTGAGCTGTCCAAAAAGGTGGAGGCGCTGTCGCAGACAGTGGCGCAATTGGAAAATTTCGACACCGGAATCCTGGATGCCAGCTTCACTTTGTGGCCGGATCAGGTGGGTTACAGCCAGTTTTCCTGATATTGCCACGAAATATTTGAAAAAAATTTGGAGAAATTCCAACTTTTCTATTGACCAAATGGATTTTTGCGGATAGAATATAGAAGTAATACTGTAAAAGCGCACAGTGGGCTTTGCCCCGGATGCAAAAGCATACATAGGAGGAAACGAAATGTCTCAAATGTTCCAGGATCGTGTTGTGAAAATTAAGGTAATTGGTGTTGGCGGCGCCGGCAACAATGTTATCAACCGTATGATCGATGCCGGTGTAGACGGCGTTGAGTTTGTTGTGATCAATACCGACAAGCAGGACTTGAATAAGTCCGTTTGCAAGAATAAAGTCCAGATCGGTGAAAAGCTCACCAATGGTATGGGCGCGGGCTCCAAGCCCGAAGTAGGTCAGAAATCCGCTGAGGAGAGCAGAGCTCAGATCGCGAAGGTTTTGGAAGGTACTGATATGGTGTTCATCACCGCCGGTATGGGCGGCGGCACCGGTACCGGCGCAGCACCTATCGTTGCAGACCTGGCTCGTGAAGCCGGCATTCTGACCGTTGGCGTTGTGACCAAGCCCTTCAAGTTCGAGGGTGCAAACCGTATGCGTCAGGCAGAAAGCGGCATCAGTGCCCTGGCTGACAAGGTTGACTCCCTGGTCATCATCCCCAACGACCGTCTGAAGTATGTTACCGATCAGAAGATCACCTTCGCCAATGCTTTCGGCATCGCTGACGATGTGCTGAAGCAGGCTGTTACCTCCATCTCCGAGTTGGTCGGCGATGCAGGCAATGTGGTGATCAACCTGGACTTTGCTGACGTTTCCGCTGTTATGAAGGATGCCGGCCGTGCTCATATGGGCGTGGGTACTGCTTCCGGCCGTGAAAAGGCTGAGCAGGCTGCGCTGGCTGCTGTTGCCAGCCCCTTGCTGGAGACCTCCATCAACGGCGCTACCGGCGTGCTGGTCAATGTGACCGGTTCTTCCGAGCTGACTCTGGATGATGTGGAGACTGCTG
>CAZLLC010000039.1:0-13657 GCA_964560245.1 uncultured Oscillospiraceae bacterium
CTAATGCTGTCAGATCCAGCAAAAATACCTCTTTATCCTTCAGCTTATAGGGCACATCCCCTGCGGCGATCCGCTGAGCAAGACCTTCAGCAATGGCAGTCTTACCAACGCCCGGTTCACCGATCAGGCAAGGATTATTCTTCTGACGGCGGTTCAGGATCTGTATGACCCGTTCCGTTTCCACATCCCGTCCAATGACCTTATCCAGCTTGCCATCTCTGGCTCTGCCGGTCAGATCCATACAGTAGCTATCTAAAAACTTATGTTTTTTGGTCTTTTTATTTCCCTTTTCCTGTTCCTTCGGCGGTTCCTCCTGCTTGGCAGGGGGATTGGATTTACCGGGCATCATATTATTAAACAGCTGATTGATCATTGGAAACGTGGCAGTACGGCTTTCCCGCTCGTCTTCCTCCTGAGAGTCATCCGGCTCATTCTGACCGAACATACTGCTCATTTCCTCTGTCAGGCTGTCCAGATCCTCTTCTGAAAAACCCATCTGCTTTACCGCCGCATCGATCTGGGGAATACCCAGGCTGCGGGCGCATTTGAGGCAATAACCCTCATTCATTGCAACGCCGTTTTCCACTTTTGTAATGAAAACAACGGCCACATTTTTATTACATTTGGAACAAAGCTTTGGCTGCATCGCCATCACATCCTTTCTTCCGGAAATACGCTAAGATCATAGCACAATATGTCCGGAAATAAGAAAACAATTTATGAATTTTACAGTTTTCCTACAGTGTAGGTACACACTCAAAATTTTCCACCCCGTCATCGTACCACAGGTGGGTCATATATAAGCCGCCGGGCGGCACTGTAGGACCGGCAGCAGTACGGTTGCCGGCGTGCAGGATCTGTCCTATTTGCTCCGGTGGGAACTTCCCTTCGGCGCAATAGACGACCGTTCCTGCCATCGCCCTTGCCATATTATATAAAAATCCGTTTGCACAGACCTTCAGTTCTATAATATTACCCCGACGCTCCACATTATAATAATATACAGTACGGACCGTGGATTTTACATCTGTTCCCACACTCCGCACGGCAGCAAAATCGTGAGTGCCCACAAATTGGTCTGCCGCCTGCTGCATAATTTTTTCATCCAAATGCTTGGGATAAAACCAAGCTCGGTTTACATAAAACGGATCCCGGACACGGGAATTATAGATGGTATAGGTATATTCTTTTTTCGCGCAGGAGCCGATGGCATTAAAATCCTCGTGAACCTCAAACGCCTTTGTCACTACGATGTCCACCGGCAAATGGGTATTCAGCGCATAGGGCAGCCGATCCACTGGAATGGTGGAGCTTGTGCGAAAATTCGCCACATAACATCGGGCGTGGACACCTGCATCAGTTCTGCCACAGCCCGTAACGTGCACACTGTGTCCTACCACCTGCGCAATAGCCTTTTCTAATGTTTGCTGGACGGTGGGCAGGTTTTTCTGCATCTGCCAACCGTGATATGCTGTTCCTTCGTAGGTTAAAAACAAAGCAATATTACGCATAATTACCTCACAAACCAATGCTATGCAGTACGATCACAGCCGCTAATAGCAACGCACCGATCACAAATGCCTGAAGATCACCGCGATGATACCGTAAAAGCTTCATCTTGGTTCTGCCGTCACCGCCCTGATAACAGCGACATTCCATAGCTGTTGCCAATTCGTCGGCACGGCGGAAAGCGCCGATAAACAGCGGCACCAAGATCGGCACCAGCGCTTTCACCCGCTGAAGCAGATTGCCGGTTTCAAAATCCGCGCCACGGGCCTTCTGGGCAGACATTATTTTGTCCGTTTCTTCAATAAGTGTGGGGATAAACCGAAGGGCGATACACATCATCATAGAAAGCTCGTGCACCGGCATTTTCAGCTTTTTCAAGGGGCTGAGCAAGGATTCCAGGCCGTCTGTCAGCGCAATGGGTGATGTGGTATAAGTCAGAAGAAATGTGCCTGTGATCAGCATCAGGATCCGTGCCATCATAAAAATTGCGCGGACAATGCCCTCCACACTAACGGTGAAAATCCAAAAAGATACCAGCACAGTTTCGCCTGCAGTAAAGAAGATATTCAGCACACCGGTAAAAATCAGAATAAACACCAGTGGCTTCATACCGCTGACAATAGACTTGATCGGAATTTTGGAAACGATGATCGTCAATACCAAAAAAGCCAAAATCAGACCGTAGGATATCCAATTGGAGGCGGTGAAAAGCGCAACGATATAGACGATCAAAAATACCAATTTGGTTCTCGGATCCAATTTGTGAACAAAGGAATCACCGGGGAAAAACTGACCTAAGGTAACATCTTTAAGCATCGGTCACGCCCCCTTTCAGCTTTTTCAGGGCATCCACAGCCTGCTCAAGGGTATATACCGGCTCCACATCCAGTCCCTGCTGACGCAGCTTCAGGAAGATCTTTGTCACTTCCGGAATATCAAGACCCATATCCAGCAATTCCTGTGCTCTGGAAAATATCTCTTTGGGCGTTCCGTCCATCACAAGCCTGGAACCGCTGAGAACCAGCAAACGGTCTGTCAGGCGGGCCACATCATTCATAGAATGACTGACCATCATCACAGTAGCATTTTTCGCCTGACGGTAAGCCTCAATATTACGCAGGATCTCTTCCCTGCCCTCCGGATCCAGCCCGGCAGTAGGCTCATCCAAAATCAATACTTCCGGCTCCATCGCGATCACGCCGGCAATAGCCACACGACGCTTCTGACCGCCGGAAAGATCAAAAGGTGACGCCTGAAGCTGCTGCTGTGTCAGTCCCACAAAGCCTGCAGCCTCCCGGACACGCCGGTCGATCTCATCGGCTTTCAGACCCATATTTTTAGGTCCAAAAGCAATATCTTTATAAACCGTTTCTTCAAAAAGCTGATACTCCGGATACTGGAATACCAAGCCAACACGAAAACGGCTCCGGCGGGTCAGCGCTTTATCTGACCAAATATCCTGACCGCCCAGCAGAACCGTTCCTGCTGTGGGTTTCAGCAGACCGTTCATATGCTGCATCAGGGTAGACTTGCCCGAGCCTGTATGTCCAATAACGCCGATAAATTCCCCGGGCTCCACACTGAAGGAAATATCCTCCAGTGCCGTATGCTCAAAGGGTGTTCCGGCGCTATAAATATGGGTTAGATTACGAACTTCTAAAATCGGTGCCAATGTTATTCCTCCGATTTATTTTTTCTAATTGCTTTAAAAATTTCCCGGGCACATTCTTCTTCACCAAGACAGCCCACATCCAGTGAAAAGCCTTCTTTGTTCAGCGCCCAGCAAAGCTCCGTTGTTTCCGGGGCCTTCAGTCCGATGGCGTGCAGCTTTTCCACCTGCCGGAACACTTCCTCCGGTTTGCCGTCAAGGGCGATCTGTCCTTTATGCAGCACCACAACACGACCGGCCTTTGCTGCCTCATCCATATGATGGGTGATCAAAACCACGGTAATGCCCTTTTCCTTATTCAGGCGGATCACGGTGTCCAGCACTTCCCTGCGACCTTTGGGATCCAGCATAGCAGTAGGCTCGTCCAGCACGATACATTTGGGCTCCATCGCGATCACACCGGCAATGGCGATCCGCTGCTTTTGTCCACCGGACAAAAGATGAGGAGAATGCTCCCGATACTCGTACATACCAACCTGCTCCAACGCCCGATCCACCCGCTGACGGATGGCAGGACTGGCAACGCCCAAATTCTCAGGACCGAATGCCACATCCTCCTCCACCACATTTGCAACGATCTGATTGTCGGGATTTTGAAAAACCATACCAACAGATCTTCTGATCTGAATCAGCTTATCCTCATTGGCAGTATCCATTCCGCAAACAAAAACCTTGCCGCCGCAGGGCAGCAAAATAGAATTAAAATGCTTAGCAAGGGTGGATTTTCCACAGCCGTTTCCGCCTAAGACGGCTACGAAGCTACCCTCCTCCACTGTCAAATTCAAGTCCTCAAATACGACAGTGCCGGGCGTGTTGTCCACGCCCGGATAGCTGTATGCCAAATGTTCTGCTTTAATAGCAATACTCAAGGTATTTTCCTCCAAATCAGGGTGTCCATCTTCCTGTAGCGCCACAGGGCAGAATGAGGCCTGAGCTCTTTACCGGCAGACCCAGTTCTCCTGCTGCCGTACTGCCGCCAAAATGTTCACCAAATACCACATCGGACGCATAGCCCACTGCAGAGGGCGCTAAACCGGTAGTATAGGAATTGATGATCACAAACAGGGGGTTATCCGTCAGCAATTTGGCAGTTTCCAGCAAAAACGGGTAGAAGCTGGTTTCCATTTTCCATATTTCTCCGCTGGGTCCTCTGCCGTAGCTGGGCGGATCCATGATGATACCGTCATAGCGGCGTCCTCTGCGGATCTCCCGCTGAATGAATTTTCCGCAGTCATCCACGATCCAATGGATCGGCTTATCCGCCAGACCGGAGGAGTTGGCATTTTCATTTGCCCAAGCCACCATTCCCTTGGATGCATCCACGTGGTAAACCTCCGCTCCACCGGCAGCAGCAGCCAAGGTGGCGCCGCCGGAATAGGCAAACAGATTCAGCACACGCACCGGCCGACCGGCATAAGCCACCTTATCCCGGATAAAATCCCAGTTGGCAGCCTGCTCCGGAAATACACCGGTATGCTTAAAATTCATCGGCTTGACATTGAAGGTCAGATAATCCTTATAGCGGATCTGCCAGCGCTCCGGCAGCTGGTGGTCCGTCCAGTGACCGCCGCCGGTATTGGAGCGCACATAACGGGCATCATACTTTTTCCATTGGGGCGCTGTATGGGGCGTATCCCAGATCACCTGGGGATCCGGGCGTACCAACAAGTACTTGCCCCACCGCTCCAGCCGCTCGCCGGCAGTAGCGTCCAAAACCTCATAATCTGACCATTCATCAGATATCCAAATCATTTTTGATCCTCACAATTAATAATCAATTAAACCAGTCAAACATTCCTCTTTGGGAATCTGTATCATCGTCCTGCTCAGTCTGCTCTTGTTCCGCGTTCCCCTGCTCCGTCTGCTCACCCTCAGGTTCAGTTTCTTCCACAGTGGGCTCGGTTTCCTTGGGAAGCGTATTTTCATACTTCCTCCAGGCAGCTTCGGTATGCTCGGAACAGACCACATAGGGCGCATCCATCCACTGCTTCAGTGTGCCATCCTGCCCCTTGAACACGCCGTCAGAGCCGTCGTCCGTCACAAGATAGATCCAGTCGTTGCCCTTATATTCGGAAACAAGACCGTACCCGGAGGCTTTATAAATCTGGTCGATCTCGTCTTGCGTCATTTTAACCAAGGCCTTCTGTCCGATCTTCACATTTTCATTTGTTTCAGCAAAGAGCTTACAGTATTCCGTAGCAACACCGCCACCGGAGCAGTAGTCCACCAAAACGTGCTTGTCACATTCTTCTGTGGGGTAATCCTCAGAATATACCGCAGAACTGGCGGTTCTGGTGAAGCTGTCATTTGCACGGACATCAGCACTGCAGGCACTGGTTGCCACCTTGCCGGAATCCAGGCACACCGTAACACCCTTCATCAAGCTGGAATCATACAGACTGATATTGGAAAGCCCCTTGTGAAGCGGTGCCATTACCTTTTTAAACAGAACCGCAGAGGGGTTATTGACACTGATCGTTGTAATCGCTTCAGGCTGGTCGAAGCCGCACCATACAGCAGCGGTATAATAACCGGTGAAGCCACAGTACCAACGGTCTTTGTTGGAAGTGGTGGTGCCGGTCTTGCCGGCAGTTGTAATGCCGTAGCTGTAATACAGGTCTGCCTCTGTGCCTGTGCCGTGTCTGGTGGCATTGACAAGACAGTAGTTCATATAGTCCACCGTCTTTTGACTGACGATCTGCTCTGATGACTGTGTGTTATCGATCACCAAATTGCCCTGGCTGTCAAAAACCTTGGTAAAGGTGCGGGCTTCCCGATAAACGCCATTGTTGGCATAAGTGGCGAATGCCGCTGCCATATCCCGTACTGTCACGCCCCAGGTCTGAGCACCCATCGCCAAAGGCGCATAGTCATTATCACTGTGAAAAACACCGGTGCTGTCTATATACTCATCCACCAGTGTAGAAATACCGAACTTGTTTTTCGCGAAATCAAAGCTGTAATCTGTGCCGATCATATCCAGTGTCCAGGCACAAACCGCATTGACTGAGGATGTGACAGCGCTGTAGATGGTTCTGGCATAATTGTATTTCCGGTTGTCATTTCTGGGCCAGTTGCCGTCATTATAATTCAGCGGCAGATCTGTAACCACCGACGCGGGCGTGATCGCACCCAGTTCAAAAGCAGGTCCGTAGACTGAAATGGGCTTGATGGAAGAACCGGACTGCAGCTCCGTGTCCGTTCTGTCCCAGCCGAAGTATTCTGTTTTTTCACCGGTACCGCCGATCAGACCTGCAATATCACCGGTAGCATTATCTATGACTACCATAGCCGATTGCAGCTGCTGGGCACCGCGAACTGAAGGAATGTTGTCCAGATCGTAATAGATGCTTTCCAGCTGCTGCTGTACTTCCCAGTTCAAAGTGGAATAGATATGATAGCCGCCGTTCTGAATGCGCTGCATATAGATCTCCTGGGTGGCATAGGTCCACTCCACACCGTCCTGCGCTGCCAACGCCTTAGCGACGTCCTTAATAACAGCCTCTGTATGGTAAGAATACATACCACTGGAGATACTCTGCTCTACCTGCACCTGCACGCCGCATATCGGGCAATAATAAACACCTTCGCTTTCCTCCAGTGTGGAAATGGTATCCCGATACAAGCATTCTTCATTTTCACACTGGGCTATTTTATCCTCAAAATCCATCCCGTACTTGAGCTTCAATTCACGGTTAAGCTCTGTCTGATATTCTTCTTCCGTTAAGAAACCCTGATTGCGCATCAGCCACAGAACCGTTTCCTTCCGCTCCCGGTTGTTTTCCGGGTTCTGATAGGGATCGTAGTAGGTGGGGCTGTTGGTGATGGCAATAATGCTGGCGCATTCGGCTGCCGACAGCTTTTCCAGCTCCTTGCCGTAGTAAGTCTCCGCAGCGGTTTTCACACCGTTGCAGTTCTGTCCCAAATATATAACATTCAGGTAATATTCCAAAATGGTCTGCTTGTCGTAGCGCTTTTCCATTTCGGTAGCCTGGAAGATCTCCAAAAGCTTACGCTGTACAGTAACACTGGGGTTACCAAAGGTGTTCTTGATCAGCTGCTGGGTAATGCTGGAGCCGCCAACAGAGGAATCTCCAAAGAACATTCTTGCACAGGCCTGAATGGTGGTGACCCAGTCCACGCCCTGATGCTTATAAAAGCGGTGATCTTCTACAGCGATGGCTGCGTGGATCATATCCTCAGGTATTTCCTCATACGTGACCCACTTCCGGTCTGTCTTGGCATCGATCTCCTGCTGGATCTGGAACTGACCGTTTGCGTCCACATAATATATAGTGGAATTAAGATCCAGTGTCAGATCACTCAGGTCCAAAGATGCTTCCGGGATAATATCCCCTTCCAGAAAATCGCCCAGCATACCCGCGAACACAAAACCGCAGACCAATACGATCAGCAGTACCGTTGCCACAGCGCCTGCCACGACCTTACTGATTGCAAAGATGGCACGCCAGATCTTATACGCCACAGTTACAGAAGCAGGCGGCGTCCAATCCTGTGGCTGTACTTGTATTTTCTTCTTATCCTTATCCATTTTATAACCTCCATCACATCGGTACAAACCGGAATGGTTCATTAAAAAATTAAAAATCAAGTATATACCCATACCTCGGTTCATATAATTATAGCATACCCCAATAAAAAACGAAAGACCCAATTTACTATAAAACATTAAAATTCTGTGAAAAGCACGAATCTTCTGTTGAGCAATGAAAAATATTGCTGCAATAAAAACAAAACTCCAGTCTTGATTTTATACAAAACAGCCGTTACAATAGTACCACAACGCAATTGGAGGAACGATTATGGATAATCAATACGGTTCTGATTTTATGACCATTGTGGATGAGGACGGCACAGAATATGAACTGGAAGTCCTTTCTTCCCTGGATCATAACGGCTGTACCTATTTAGCTGTGATCCCTGCCGGACTTGAAGATGGCGAGGACGCAGAAGTCAGCATCCTTAAATCCGTGGACGAAGATGGCGAAAGCATTCTGGAAGCCATTGAAGACGAGCAGGAGCTGGAAACCGTCTACGAGCTGATTATGGATCAGCTCTACGAGGAAGATCAGGACGAAGAAGAATAATAATAAAGCATTGATCCTCCTGCTTGGTGCGTAGCGTGTCCTTTTGGACCCACATCATTAATTCGGGATGTTAGACTTCCGGGCCCGATTGCAGACCTCCCGCCTATGCTTTGACATCAGGTGGACGTTGGGAGCAGCTAAAGTCCGGAGCGGCGACCCACCTGCCATTTCGTGCAGGTCATAATCGGATGCGATACGGCTAAAGCGGGTAATGGCGTAGGAAGCCCCGGCTTCCTGCGCCATCTTTTAATGCTAACCAGTGAATATCTTGTATTATTTTATCGATAAATACTGAAAACAGGCTTAAGACAGATAATTTCCAAAATATTTTGTCAATAAATGAATATTTACACTTGCATATTTTGAATAAATCAGTTATAATGCTCAAGACTATGCACCGATTTTTTCGGTGAAACCACTTGCAAATGAGAGGAAATGATTTTATGAGTGCATCCAGCAAAAAGAAGATCCGTAAGGAACAAAATGCCGCGATGATGACTGAGCGCCAGCAGAAGGAGCAGGCTGAAGCTAAAAACATCCGGACCCTTACGATCGTTTTCAGTGTGATTATGATCCTGATCGTTGCGATCTTCGTGATCTCCCAGGTTGGCGGCGGTGTGAACCGCAGCGGTATTATCGAGAAGAATACCATTGTTGCTACAGTCGGCGAGCACAAGCTCAACTCCATAACAATGAATTATTACTTCTTTGACGCCGTTTCCAATTACTGCAACAACATCAGCAACACCTACGGCGACTATGCTGATTACTTCTATTCTTCCGTTAATCTGGATTTGAGCAGTCCCCTTTCCGAACAGGTCTACGATGAAGAGACCGGTGAGACCTGGGCAGACTACTTCCTGAGTGAAGCCATTGATAACGCTAAGGCTGACTATGCTCTTTATGACAAAGCAGTTGCCGAAAACTTCGAGCTGCCCGAGGACAGCCAGAGTCAGATCAGCACAACAATGTCCTATATGCAGCTGTATGCCGCATTCTCCGGCGTCAACGATGTCAAGACCTATCTGCGCAGTATGTACGGCAACGGCAGTTCCGAAAAGACCTACGAGGAATACCTGACCGTCAGCACTACCGCTTCCGCATACTACACCGCTCATATGGAAAGCCTGGAATATGATGACGCAGCGATCCGTGCATACGAGGAAGACCGCTATGATGATTATTCCACTTATGATTTCTACTCCTACTACGTAGACTACGAAGACTACCTGACCGGCGGCACCACCGACGAGGAAGGCAACACCACATATTCCGACGAAGAGATCGCAGCCGCCCGTGTTGCTGCTGAAGCTGCCGCTACCACCTTGGCTACCACCAACAACGCATCGGACTTCAATGCTGCCATCCTGGCTCTGAAGGCTATGGCTGAAGAAGAAACCGCTGAACCCGAAGCAACGGAAGCAGAAGGTGAAGCTGAGCCCGAGGCCACTGAGGCTGAGGAAGCCGAGCCCGAAGCTACCGAAGCCGAAGGTACCGAGCCTGAAGCCACAGAAGCTGACGCAACCGAGCCCGAAGCCACCGAGCCCGAGGCTTCTGAAGATGAAGAAGCCGAGACCGAAGCTACTGAGCCTACAACCCTTTACACCGTGAATACCGATGTTGCACATACCGATCTGGACGAGGAATACGCCGAGTGGCTTTCCACTGAAGGTCTGGCTGAGGGTACAGTAAACGTATTCCCCTACACCACCACCTCCACCGACGACGACGGCAACGAAGTTGAAACCGTTGACGGTTACTATGTGCTGATGTTCCATTCCAGAAACGACCGCAAGGAACTGATGGACAATGTGCGTCACATTCTGTTCCAGTTTGAAGGCGGTACCACCGACGACGACGGCAACACCACCTATTCTGACGAAGAAAAGGCTGCTGCTAAGGAAGAAGCCGAGGCTCTGCTGCAGCAGTGGAAGGATGGCGATGCCACCGAAGAAAGCTTCATCGAGCTGGTTGCCGACAACACCGATGATTCCGGCTCTGCCGAAACCGGCGGTCTGTACGAGGATATCCATCCGGACTCCGACTATGTTGAAAACTTCCTGAATTGGGCCATCGACGACGCCCGTCAGGTTGGCGACACCGAAATCGTGGAGACTGAATATGGCTACCACGTGATGTACTACGTAGGCAACAGTGATCTGACCTACCGCGACTACCTGATCAAAGAGGATATGACTGCCGAAGAAATGGAAGAATGGTACAACAGCATTGTGGATGCTGTTACCGTTGTGGAAGGCGATTCCTCCCGGATCAACAAGGATCTGGTATACTCCGCTGAGTAATAATGTATAAAACGACCTCCTGTGGAAAAGATTTCCACAGGAGGTTATTTTTATGAAATTATCCAATAAAACAGGAATGATCCTCACCGGCTTGAGCGCCGGGGCTGTCAACGGTCTGATCGGTACCGGCGGTGGAATGGTGCTGATCCCCCTTCTGACCAAACTGACCGACACCAAAGATAACGAAGTATTTCCAAGCTCCGTTTCCATCATACTGCCCATATGTGTTGTTTCCCTGTTTCTGAGCAGCGACCCGGAAACCGTTACCTTTGCGGATACACTCCCCTATCTGCTGGGCAGTGCCGCAGGCGGCATCCTGTGCGGCATCATTGGAGATAAGATCCCTGTTAAATGGCTGCACATCTTCTTAGGCTTTGTAATGATTTGGGGAGGGATCCGTTACCTGTGCTGAATTCTTTTCCCGTGGCACTGACTGTTGCCACGATCCTGGGTTTTTTGGCAGGTCTGGGGGTCGGCGGCGGCAGTCTGCTGATGCTGTGGCTCACACTTGTTCTGCAGATATCACATCCGGAGGCCCGGGTGATCAATCTGCTGTTCTTTATACCGTCAGCGCTGATTGCGTCGGTTTTCCGTTTTCGGAAAGGATCATTACCTCTTAAAAAAGCGCTTCCAGCCATTCTGGCAGGTTTGGCTTCAGCTGTGTTTTTCTCTTTGCTCAGTCAAAAGCTTGAACTGAGTATTATAAAAAAGCTGTTCGGCGTTTTGCTGCTGCTCACCGGTCTGCGGGAACTCATCCCCAAAGCAAAATAGTTATCTGTTTCTGAATGCCAGATATCCTTCCAAAATCAAAGACGCGGCAACGGCATCTACGGTATCCTTGCGCTTTTTGCCGTGGTAATTATGCTGAGATAGAATATTGTGGGCTTCCACAGTAGTCCTGCGCTCGTCCCACAGCTTTACAGGCACACCGGAAGCCCGCTCCAAAGCCTCTGCAAAAGCACGGCACAGCTCTGCCCGGGACCCTTCAGTGCCATCCATATTTTTAGGCAGTCCCACGGCGATCTCCCCAACATCCTGCTCCCGGATCATCTTGCAAAGCTGCTCAATAGTCTTCTGCGCATTTCTGCTGTGAATGACCGTTGTTGTGCCCACGATGGAGCAAAGCAAGTCCGAAACGGCCACACCTGTCCGGGCATCACCGTAATCTACGCCCATAATTCTCATAGTTTTTCTCCTTTTTACTGTTTTGCGTCCATTATAATACAAAAAAGTGAAAAAATAAAGCAAAAAGTTGTTGACTTTACAAGCCCCCCTATGTTAGAATGTATCTACCTGTGAAAAAGGGCTATTTTTTTGCGCCCCTTTTTCAGCTCCGGAGCGGTTATTGTAGTTGACCGCTTACTAAATTTTCTATAGCCGGAGTGATACAGGGAGGCAATATTAAGGAGGTGCCGTTATGCGCGTTAAAGTCACTTTGAGATGCTCCGAGTGCAAGCAAAGAAACTACAATTCTATGAAAAACAAGAAGAATGACCCTGATCGTCTTGAAATGAAGAAGTACTGCAGATTCTGCAGGAAACACACTGTTCACAACGAGACGAAGTAAGGAGGCAGCAATCATGGCAGAAGCAAAAAAAGCGAACTGGTTCCAGCGCTTCTTCGGTGCGATCGCCCGCTATTTCCGTGAGCTTCGCAGCGAGCTGAAGAAGGTCGTATGGCCCACCCCCAAGCAGGTTCTGAAGAACACGCTGATCGTCCTTGCCTGTGTTTTGGTTGTCGGTGTATTCATTTGGATGTTCGACTATGTCGCCGGTGAAGGCATCGCATTGCTGATCAAAGCCATCAAAGGCTAAGGTGTAGTTGCTATGGCAGAAGCTGCAAAATGGTATGTTGTGCATACCTATTCCGGTTATGAAAACACTGTAAAGGCCACCATCGAAAAGACGGTGCAGAGCCGTCAGCTTCAGGATCAGATCCTGATGATCTCCATTCCTATGGAAACCGTCACCGAGATCACTGAATCCGGCGCAAGCAAGACCTATGACCGCAAGCTGTACCCCGGCTATGTGTTCGTTAAGATGGTTTACAGTGACGATACCTGGCACGTGATCCGCAATGTCCGCGGTGTAGCAGGTTTCGTTGGCCCGTCCGGCAGCGATCCTATCCCTCTGACAGAAGATGAAGTGTATGATATGGGCGTTGAAAAGCGCGAGATCATCGTCAACTATGCAGTTGGCGACACCGTGCGCATCGTAGACGGTCCCCTGTCCTCCTTCCTGGGCACTGTGGAAGAGATCGATCTGGACAAAAACGCAGTCAGTGTAGTTGTTTCTATGTTTGGCCGCGAAACTCCCGTCGAATTTGAACTCGACCAAGTGGAGGTCGTATCCCAATAACGCATCGGACCCCTATCCGATGGTCACGTGGGAGGGGCGTATGCCCCGCAAGAAATGCGCAACAAGCGCATATTACCACATTTTATTCAGGAGGTGCTTATTATGGCACAGAAAGTTACTGGCATTATTAAGCTTCAGATCAACGCCGCTAAGGCAACCGCATCCCCCCCTGTTGGTCCTGCTCTGGGCCAGCACGGTGTAAACATCGCTGCTTTCATCAAGGAATTCAACGACCGCACCAAGGCTATGGAAGGCTACAAGATTCCTGTTGTTATCACTGTTTACGCTGACCGCAGCTTCACCTTTATTACCAAGACCCCTCCGACTCCCCTGCTGGTTATGAAAGCAATCGGTCTGGAGAAGGGCTCCGGCGTTCCCAACAAGACCAAGGTTGGCACCATCACCAAGGCTCAGATCTCTGAGATCGCCAAGACCAAGATGCCCGACCTGAACGTCAACTCTCTCGAAGCCGCAGAAAGCCAGGTGGCCGGCACTTGCCGTTCCATGGGCGTTACTGTTGTAGACTGATTTTTACTGTCCGGGAAATTTGACCCGGAAATGTGGGAGGATTTTTCCGCATCACCACTATAAGGAGGATATAACAAGTGTTTAGAGGCAAAAAGTATCAGGAGAGCGCCAAGCTGATTGACCGCTCTGTTCAGTATGATCCCAACGAAGCCCTGGATCTGGTTGTGAAGGGCGCTTCCGCTA
>CAZLLC010000040.1:0-13285 GCA_964560245.1 uncultured Oscillospiraceae bacterium
CTTAGCAGAAATGATTATGCGTAGATCCTTCGACTCCGCTTCGCTCCGCTCAGGATGACACGCTTTTTCGAGGGTTTTGTTACAAGATCGCAGTACAGTTTAAAGCTAAAACTTTATATTTATGCCCTCTCAGTCACGGCTTCGCCGTGCCAGCTCTCCCAAAGGGAGAGCGTGACACCCTCTCCCTTTGGGAGAGGTGTCGCCGTAGGCGACGGAGAGGGTTATTTTTATCAAGTTATAGTGTTACCATTATAGCAGGGGCGATTCACGAATCGCCCGTAGGTAGCCATGAAAGCCTCCCCTGCAGGGGAGGTGGGCGAGCGAAGCGAGATCGGAGGGGTTCGTGGAGTTTCTCGACCCCAGGAAGTAGAATAATGCAAATTCTGTAAACCCCTCAGTCAGCGGCTCGTCCCTCACCGCTGACAGCTCCCCTACAGGGGAGCCTTTGATACGCGCCCGCATAAATTAGGGCTGTTGCAAAAATGCAACAGCCCTGTTATTTGCTATAAATTTTCAATTGTCCATTGTCAATTGTCAATTACTTAGTCTTCCAAAGCCATAACCTTGTCGATGCGTCTCTGGTGGCGCTCGTTGCCGGAAAAATCCGTGCCGATCCAGGTGTCCACGATCTCCAGAGCCAGCATCTGTCCTACCACACCGGCGCCGATGGCCATCATATTGGTATCGTTGTGCTCCCGGGTCAGCCGGGCAGACATCACATCGCTGAGCAGGGCGCAGCGAATGCCCTTGACCTTGTTGGCAACGATGGAAACGCCGATGCCGGTGGTGCAAAGCACGATTCCCCGGTCACAAACGCCTTCTGCCACGGCCTTGGCGGCCTGGGCGGCATAGTCGGGATAGTCGCAGCTATCCAGTGTGTAGGTGCCGAAATCCGTCACCTGATGACCCAGCTTTCCCAAATGATCCGCCACGGTATTCTTCAGATCCAGCGCACCGTGATCACAAGCAATTGCAATTTTCATATCTTTACCTCCTATGATCTCTATAATACAAATCCGCCGTTTACACCCAGGACTTGTCCTGTTACAAAGGGCGCATCTGCCAGACAGACGATAGACCGTGCCACATCCTCCGGCGTACCGTGCCTGCCCATCGGTGTCTGGGCACGCATTTCTTCCATAATTTCCGGCGCTACATCGGCGCACATATCGGTCTGAATGACACCGGGCGCCACACAGTTGACCCGCACACCGCTGGGTCCTAACTCCTGGGCCAATGCTTTGGTCAATGCGATCACCGCACCCTTGGTGGCAGAGTAGGCGCATTCACAGGAAGAACCCACCTGACCCCACATAGAGCTGACGGTGACGATGCTGCCGCTGTGCTTTTGCAAAAAACCGGGAATCGCGGCCTTGACGCAGTTATAGATACCCTTGACATTCACATCAAAGAGCCTGTCCCAGGCAGCTTCCGGCAGATCCTGCAGCAGTCCGCTGACGCAGACACCTGCATTACACACCAAAATATCCACACTGCCGACGGTGTCTATTGCGGCTTTTACAGCCTGTGTATCAGAAACGTCGCAGCAAATGGCCGTGCTGCCTGTTTCGCGGCTGACCTTTTGTGCGGCGGCGTGCTCTTTTTCGTATAAAAAGTATACCTGATCGCCCCGGGCGGCAAATGCCCGGACGGTAGCGGCGCCGATCCCCCGGGAACCGCCGGTAACAAGTACAGTTTGCATAGCTTTGTCCTCTTTTAAAAAATATGCGAGGATAGGCACCAATATCATTAGATTAAATCACTTCCAAAAACGGTGTCATTCTGAGCGAACGAATGTGAGTCGAAGGATCTACGCATCATTCATACTGCTAAACAGTATTTCACTGCGAAGATCCTTCGTCGCTGCGCTCCTCAGGATGACACGCATTATTGGTGGATTTGCACTTAACTGACATTAGGGCATACCCCCGCCCAAAAGAATTATCTTCTGCGGCTCTTTGTCCGATGGTCGGAGTACTGACGGATGGAGGAGATCTTGCTGTCCGATTCAGACATAAACTGCTTCAGCTTTTCCTCAAAAAGCTGGTCTGCGGTCTTGGGTGCGGCAGGGGGGGTAGGCGCGGGACGGGATCGTCCTTCCGAACGCCGGGGCGCGGCAGAACGGAAATCTCCGCTCTCACGGCTGGGCTTGGGCTCCAGACGCTTGATGGACAGATTGATCTTTCCGTTATCTGTTCCAATCACCATAACCTTCACATCCTGCCCTTCGGTCAGGTGCTGACGGATGTCACTGACATAGGTATTGGAAACCTCCGAGATATGTACCATACCGGTCTTATTCTCGGGCAACGAAACAAATGCGCCAAAATTGGTAATGCTTTTTACTTTGCCTTCCAAAACGGCTCCAACAGTTAACTCCATGCTTTGAATGCTTCCTCCGATTCAATTCTGATTATCTTCGACCACATCGAAAAGAACAGTGGTCGGATCCAAAAGATCCAACTCTTCCTGAGCAATTTCCTTGATACCTTCCACGGAATCCTTGTTTTGAATATCTTCTTTAAGCTCCTGATTATCCTGTTCCATTTGGGCAGCCTGATTACGCAGGTCGTCGGTTTGGGACCGATAGTCCTGAATGCCGATCCGCAGGGTCACCAGTGCCACGGTGGAAAATACGATGGCTGCCAAAAGCACGCATTTAAGCAGCAGGGGCGAATGTCTGTAAACGATCCGGATCCGGCTGAATATACTTTTCTTCCGCGCCATTGGTCACACCTCCGTTTTTCTGTATCTCAGGGAATGGTCGCATCTATTATTGTAAACTATTTTTTTCCACTTGGAAAGAGAAAAAATGCAATTTTTTGCGTTTTTTTCAAAAAATTTTTCAGAAAATTGAAAATTTGTCGGTATATTTTACCAATTACCCGCCAAAAACCCTGAAAAATTGTTCGCAGCCACCGTCCGGCAGTCCACTGAAACACAACCGCGCCCACCAAAAGCCCCATACTGTAGCTGAGCCGAATATCCCCATCACAGACGCCAAAGCTCAAATAGAGCCAACTGTAAAACAGTGCCGGCAAAAAAAGCAGATCAGACAGCCCCGTATGCCGGGGACGCAGTGGGCGCAAAAAGCCGTAGTACAGCCCCAGCCCCAGCCCCAACAGGCAGGCAATACCAAACCGCCGGGCATCCAGTACAGGATCGGTCATCGCAGCAGCCGCCCAAAGAATCCCCGTTCCTGACGGGGTTCTTCGTAGATCAAGGCGGCAACAGAACCGTCTACCGCAACCTGTCCCCCGTCCAGAGAGAGATTTTTCAGCTGCAGGTTCTGCCCGTGGACGGTCAGAATCCCTAAGCCTGTCCGCAGCACCACCGCCGTATCATCAAAACTGACCACCTCAGTGACGCCGCTCATTGTCAGATTGTTTCGTTCGTTCAGGGTCAGCTTGTGGGGCAGCTGTATGCGCTCGTCCGTCATACCCATTCCTCCTTACCTTGCGCAGCGGCTGATCATTGCAGACGATCTGATCAGCGGTTGCTCTAAATGATTCTATGCTAAGGCATCGGGTTTTAGACCATTCGTTGACATCTGTCCATTCGGGGGCTATACTATTATATAAGCCTTCTCCTTGAGGAGAAGGTGGTCCGCAGGGTCGGATGAGGTGTTACCGCACTACGATTTCGCCGAAATCTTTCTATAAAAGCAACTACCTGTCGCACACCTCATCAGTCACCTTCGGTGACAGCTTCTCCTCAAGGAGAAGCCTTGATTTGTGTTTTCTGTACCGGAAAGGAGGATCGGAATGTATATACAAAGCGCTGTGATCGGTAGCGAAGACGGTCATACAGCCGGACGCAGGCTGCTGCGGGAAATGTACGAAAGCCGGTTTGGGCAGCCTATGCCGGAAATTCTGATCGCAGACCGTGGAAAGCCCTATTTTGCCGGATCAAATGTACATTTTTCCATCTCCCACACGGATAAAACGGTTTTTTGCGTACTGTCGGACTGTCCTGTGGGCATTGACGCGGAGGAGCTGGATCGACATATGAACCTGCGCCTTGCGGACAAGATCCTGTCACCAACCGAAAAAGCCCAATTTGACGAAGCTGCCGACAAACATCAGGCGCTTTTGACCTTTTGGGTGCTGAAAGAAGCCGGGGTCAAATGCAGCGGCACCGGTCTTACCGGCTACCCCAACAAAACAAACTATTCTTTAAACGATCCCCGGGCGCAGATCATCGGCAGCTGCATCGTGGCGGTGATCACAGAAGATACAGGAGGCGCTTATGCTCTTTGATACCCATGCTCATATGAATGCGGATGCTTTCGATCAGGATCGGGAGGCGCTTTTGGCTTCTTATCCCGGAAAAGGCATTGGTCTTATAATGAATCCGGGCTGCAGCCTTGAAGACTCGCTGCAGGCTGTTGCCCTTGCGGAAAAATATCCCTTTGTCTACGCCGCCGTGGGCACCCATCCGGATACCGCCGACGAAGTAAATGAAGAATTGATCGAAAAATACCGTGCGCTGTGCCGCCACGAAAAGGTGAAGGCCATGGGCGAGATCGGTTTGGACTATTACTACGACGATGTGCCCAGAGAGATCCAGCTGAAGGCCTTCCGGATGCAGATGGCACTGGCCCGGGAGCTGAAGCTGCCGGTGATCGTCCACGAACGGGATGCCCACGAGGACGGTATGAAGATCGTGAAGGAATTTCCGGATGTGACCGGTGTTTTTCACTGTTATTCCGGCTCTGCGGAAATGGCGCGGCAGTTGGTGGATCTGGGCTGGTATATCGGCTTTACCGGTGTACTGACCTTCAAAAACGCCCGAAAAGCGGTGGAAACTGCTCAGTCCATTCCCTTGGAGCGGATCGTCATTGAAACAGACTGCCCCTATATGGCGCCCACGCCCTTCCGGGGCAAACGGAACGACCCGGGCTATCTGTACCGGATGGCAGAGCAATTGGCAGAGCTCCGGGGCATCAGCGCGGAAGAAGCCGCCGCTGTCACCGCCGAAAACGGCAAACGCCTGTACCGCATCGCTGAAAGCGAATTGACAATTGACAATTGACAGTTGACAATGAATGTATTTCCTCCGGAAATAATTTAATGCAAGTATCGATAAAACCCAGGTGTCCTGTTTGACATCTGGGTTTTAATGATTTTATGCTTTTACTTTCGCAAGGCAGGTATTGCACAGCTTTTCAGAGAAAGGCAAAAACAGCTGTGCCATAGGGCCCACCAAAAAGGCGCAGATGACTGTGCCCAGTCCCAGTGTGCCGCCCAGCAGCAGACCGATCAGGGCAAAGCCCACATCCACAACGATCCGGATCACGCCGAATTTCTTTCCTGATTTGTCGCTGATCACCACCGCCACTAAATCGTTGGGGCCGGTGCCTGCATCAGATTTGATCACGATGGTCATACCGAATGCCAAAATCACACAGCCTGCCACAAGAGCGCATAGCCGCAGCAGAATGTGGGACTGACTGTGGATCACAGGCCCAAGCAGCAATGTAAATACATCGATGATCGGGCCGCCCAGTACCATACAAAGCAGCGTGCCGATCAGAATATAGCTGCGATCCACAAAAAGCAGCACCAATATGATCAGAAAGCAAACGCCCATATGTACAATGCCGTGGGTGATGGCATCGGGCCAGGGAATTGCCCGGTGCAGTCCCTGGATCAGCACATTAAAGGGGTCAGAGCCTAAATTCGCTTGCAAAAACAGTGTTACGCCCAGATGGGCAACGGTCAGCCCGACCAACAGTAAGACTACCCGGACAAACCATATCCGCAGATCGATTTTCTTCATTTTGATCACCTTTTCGTTATATCATAATGCGATGATTTTTCTTTATTGTACTATTCAGGCTGGACGGTTGTCAATGCCGGAAGTTTCTTCTGTGACAAGGGGCTCTTTGCGCGCTGTCAAACTGGAATTTACCGCAGCAAAGGCTCCCCTTTGAGGGGAGCTGGCATATTGCCGATTTTAGGCAATATGACTGAGGGGTGTTTTGCTAAGCGTGCAGATTTTCCACCCCTCAGTCAGCTGCGCTGACAGCTCCCCTCAAAGGGGAGCTTTTGGTGCATACACCTTTCGATGGTGCGCTAAATAAATTTAGAGCAGCATTGATGCTGGGCAGATTCTTCGCTGACGCTCAGAATGACACCGCTTTTTTGAAACAATTTCGCTTTACTTCAGGACTTGAGGAAGGCAGTTGCTTTTTGCATTTGCAGGTGATACAATGAAGAAAAGTGTAAGAAGGTGATTTTACTGTGGATCTGATGATCAGACGGGCAGTCCCGGCAGATGCTTCTGAAATATTGGAATATATCAAGCAGGTCGGCAGCGAAACGGACAATTTATCCTTTGGCGCAGAGGGCTTGCCCTTTACGCCGGAAGCAGAAGCGGCATACCTTCGCCAAATAGAAAACTCCTGTGATGACATTATGCTGACAGCAAAAATCGATGGAAAGATAGTGGGCACTGCCAGTTTAAGTCGCTTGCCCCGGCGAATGGGACACCGTGGAGATTTCAGCATTACGGTTCTGAAGGAATACTGGAATAAGGGGATCGGTAGTCGGTTGCTGTGCGAAATACTGAAGCTGGCAAAAAAGCATTCTTTTGAGATCATTGATTTACAAGTACGCAGTGATCACGCCCGGGCAATTCACCTGTATGAAAAATACGGCTTCCAAAAAATCGGCACACATCCTTGCTTCTTAAAGATCGATAACAAAGAGATCCCCTTTGACCTTATGTGCCTGAAGCTCCAGTGAATGAGGATCGAACAATGATGATACAACTAATGAACAAATAATCTCAAATTTGTCTATCTGCTCGCGACATAAATTTGAAAGGGGCGTGTGCGGGATGTTCGGAACGAACCCTACCACATTACTGAAAAATGTTCTGCAAGGAACAGGGTTTGTACGCCGTGGCTCTGCTTTCTTCAGGGTGCGAGGTGACGGTGTCTTACAGGTGCTGAAATTTGAACGTCACAGTCTTTATCATGTTCACGGCTTGAGTATTGGCATTTTTTCAATGTACGGAAGGCTATACCCGGAATGGTTCACTTCCAGCGGTTGTATTCCAAGAGGAAGTATTGCAAATTTTGTTGGACTTCGGTTTGTGGATGGACTTCTTCCTCCAACTTGTTTTACAAAAGATGACAACGGACAATTTTTCTATAATGGGTTTCCTGTTTCGGTTGACTCAGCACAGCGATTGTGGGATGAAAATGGAGAGCATTGGAAATACTATTTCACCCCTGAACAGCAATTACATATCTTGTCAGAAAAAGTGCTGCCATGGCTGAATGATATAATAAGCCAATCCTTGGCAGCAAAGGCAATGTACGAAATATGGCCTGTTCCTAATGATGGTTTGCGATTTGATGCACATTTAGCTGCTGGTGAGTGGACACAAGCGGAGCAGACGATGGCTGCAATCTTAAAACAACATACTGATGCAAAAGCCAGTTGGCAACGAACATTTTCTCAGGATAAGTATACACAGATGGTGGCTCGATTAGAAAAGGAAGATGTACCACTTGAGGCGGCGCTAAAAATGGTACAAGAAAAGGATGAAAAAGCCATTCATAGCTACTTGAGTGATAACTATAACAGAAATTGTGCACTGGCAAAATTCTGCTTGAAGTAGGGCGTAAATGCAGATAAATTCCAACAAATTACCGACAGAGCGGGTAGGGGCGATTCACGAATCGCCCGCTGGCAGTAGTGGCACCCGGGGACGGGTGTCACTACGCAATAATATTGGTATGGTATAATTTTTAGGACGCGTTCAATAATGCAACGCGTCCTTCTTATATGAATCCGTAATATTGAAGATCTTGCAGAATGACAGCACAAGCGGTTGCTTTTTGCGTTTGTGGGTGGTAAAATGAATGCATCGACAAGCTTGAATTTGACGGAGGGTATAGTATTATGGGTATATTTGATATATTCCAAAAGAAAGATAAACCAAATGAATCCTTAACGTCAATCAAGATTGGCGATTGGGTCATGCAGTACAGTGCTGGCTATTGGATGGTTGTTAATATCTTCCCCAAGTATGCCGATGAAGATTATAGTTATAATGGGAAGTCGTGGAAAAAAGGTGACCGTCTTGGCGAATGGGTGGTATTGAAAAAGGCCTTTACTGCCAAAATGAAACCCAGCAATGCTTGCGAATTTGTCGATGCACAATGGTGCAAGCCTGTATCCAATGACATCGTACAATCTATTGAAGCTACATTTGCAGAAAACCCAAAGGTCAAAATAAAATTTGAAAATGCACCGAATATGCCGAAGCCTTCTGTTGCAAATGCTTGGATGGCCCTTACGGATGAACAGGCAGAGTTGTTCTCAAAACACATAAAGAATCTGCCTGACCGATTTACCTCAAAACAATTTTGGTCATGGTCTGCAAGTTATCGGCAATACATAGTTGATCCATCAAAGGCTACCCATATTCTGTATTTGTTCAGCCATTTATGGGAGATTGACGATAATTTCGAACCACTTCATTTCGGCCCAGAGCTCAAAAAACTGTGACAGCTTTGTTCGCCAAATTCCAATATGTCGCACAGTTAAAAGCCGGCATCCGTGGTGGATGCCGGTTTTTTGCATAAGTCTGTAATATTGAAATGCTTCCCGAATGACAGCTTTATTTTGTCGATATGTTGCTTCGCAACTCGATATATTTGCCCCAAACCCCTCAGCCCAGTGTGCGCACTGGGCAGCTCCCCTACAAGGGGAGCCAGCAAATTCGATATATGGCTTCGCCATTCGATATGTCGCCGTTGGCGACAAGTACACCTCATCCGTCACGGCTATGCCGTGCCACCTTCTCCTCCAGGAGAAGGCTTTTCTTGCCCCGCAGGGCATATCGAGTGCAGGGCACACGATGGATTCAAGTGTTGTTCGGTTGTCCAAAAGATATTTAAGAAAAATTACCCTCTAAGGCCTTTATCTCTTTGCAAGCTAACTCAATATTTCCATTATTATTATTATAAACAACGACATCTCCGTTGATAGTTATTATCTTGTGTTTAAAAAGAATGTCAAGAACAGTTGATGCATACGAGATAAAAACAGGCAATTTCTCAATTACAGGTTTATACCGATTGCTATTTTTATAAAGAAAATTTTTTCTATAAAAAGGTATCACATATTTATATACTTCGTATTCTGCAAAATTTTGAGGATCAGCAATCTGTCCTTCTTTATCATACTTTTGAAACAGACAAAGTTTTTCGTCATTCCATTCTATCTTAATATGATTGTTGTTAAACAATGAGACAAATTTCCTATAAGTTTGATTATATGTCACATGTTCATTAACAACTTCTATAACGTTTAGCTCAAACGCTTCATCACTTGGTAGGGAATCCTTGCTGTATTTCGATTTGAAATAAGAATATAATTCGTCTTTGTCGATATATTCAATATGCATCGACAAAAGTATTTTATCTATTTTCTCCTCCACATTATTTATGAATAGTGCATACTGACAGGACTTATAAATTTCCCTACCTATATCCATCAACATTTCTTCTTGAATATACCATATATTAGGCTTTATTAAATCGGCATAGTTTTTATCCAAAAACCTACAAAATTCCTTTTGCAATAACTCATATGGAATATGAAATAAACTTGGGACTTCATTAATGATATTCTCCAATGTAATAATTGCGTTCTTGTTTTTACTATCTATCTCTGCTTGTCGAAAACAAATAAAGTAGTTTTGGCACTCTTCTATAAGTATATTTTTTATACTTGTTTTTTCAATGATTGGTTCTTCATCAGGCTCCACATCATTCCAATTCTCATATTCTACGATTGTGTCTAAATCTTCAATTTCATCATCCATATAGCTCTCGAATAGAACCTCACATAATTGATGTTTGAAGGTTTCTTTATCCTCTATACACAGATAATGTTTGTGTAAAATTTCAATTAGTTGGTTATATAACCACAAAATCTTATCGGGATACTCTGTAGTGATATTACAAGTTGCATTAGTTTTTTCTTTGTTCTGCGCAGATTCATTGGATATAAAATAATAACTATTAAAACGCTTTCCAAATACAGGATGATAGTCAAGACTCACACTCCAAATATTTTGCTTCGTTACTGTTCCACTAAACCTAACATTTTTGTGTTCAACATAAGCATAAGTTTTAGAGCCAAACACTAAAGATGTAGTGTATTTTCCTTCGTTATGATAATAACATAGCGTTGAACGAGGTGTGGTTCGGATATTAAAAGTATGATTCTTAAAGGATATACTGAAAACTAAATCTTTCATTTTCTAATACCTATATAGTGCATATAGTGTGTGATCAGCCGTTTGTTAAACACACAATTGATTGTAGATAGCATAGACGTCTTTAATGGTAATACCAAACATGTCATACCTTTTTGTTTTTAACTGTTGTGATAGATGCTATAAGTTTTCTGCGAATTGTACCACATTTGTTGAGCAGGCCCTTGTATGTTATTTCATCAATAGACTTAACTTTGTATAGGATATCGAGCCAATACTCTGTTTCATAGCATTCTTTAAGCGCAATTTCTAATTTGCTGATGAAATCAGCATTGCTTTGGGCGTATCTGGCTTCGTGAGCATTTGCACCAATAGATGAACAAGAACGCAGCAGCTGATTTACAAAAACAGACCGTCCTTTTAAATTGTCGCAGATTGTGGTTATTTCAACTGTAAGTTCTACAGCTAATTCCTTTATTGTTTTATTGTCCATAATAAAAACCTTTCTGCGATATACTCGCTTTGCTCGTGCGATATATTTTAGCAAATGCGATATAACCTCACTTTGTTCGGTTGCGATATGATATAAATTCCTCACGCGCCGCAGCGTATATCGCATCGAAGATATATCACATCCATAAGGATATATCGCAAATTCCGTTAGGAATTTATATCGCTGAATCCATCCCGTGCAAGGCACACGATTGTTTCTACGTGCGCGCAGCGGGGGAAGAGATCCGCGGCCTGGGCGGAAATCAAGCTGTAGCCCTTTTCTTTCAAAAGCGCCACGTCCCGGGCGAGGGTCGCCGGATCGCAGGACACATATACGATCTTCCGGGGCTGCATCCGGTGCAGCGCCTCGATGGTGTCGCCATTCAAGCCCTTGCGGGGCGGGTCTACCACCACTACATCAGGGATAATGCCCTGCTGCTCCAGCTCCAAAGCTGCTTTTCCCGCGTCACCGCAGAAAAATTCCGCATTCTCGATGCCGTTTCGCCTGGCGTTTTCCTTGGCATCCCGGACGGCGGCTTCCACCACCTCCACGCCCATGACCTTTCCTGCCTGCTTTGCCATGATCAAGGTGATCGTGCCTACGCCGCAGTACAGATCCAGCACCAGATCCTCTTTTGTGATCTGCGCCTGAGAGATGGCAGCCTCGTACAGCCGCTGTGCCTGGGGGTGATTGACCTGATAAAAAGATCTGGCAGAAAGGCGAAAACAAAGTCCGCACAGGGTATCTTCAATATAACCGGGGCCGTAGAGCAGAATTTCCTCGTCGCCCAAAACCGTATTGCCCGGTTTCGTATTCACCGACAGCACCAATGTGGTAAAGCCGGGGATGGTTTTCAGCTTTTCGATCAATTCCTGATGGTGGGGCAGCTTGCGCCCATTAAGGGTCAGGCACACCAAAAGCTGCTTCGACTGCCAGCCACGGCGGACAAAAATATGCCGCACCAAGCCCTTGTGGACCGTTTCGTCGTAGACACTGATGTGATAGCGATTCAAAAAATCAATGACCGCATTTTTTACCATATCCGCTTCCGGAAACAGGATCAGACACCCCTCGTTTTCCACGATCTTGTGGGTGCCTGCACGGAAAAAGCCGGCGTAGGCCTTGCCTTTTTTCGCGCCTACCGGGTAAATGGCCTTGTTCCGGTAGCCGGTGCAGGAGGGGGCAGACAAAATGGGCATTTCCGTCAGTTCTGCGCCACCGATACGGTTTAGCGCCTGCAGCACCCGCTGCGCCTTCATCCGGCATTCTTCCTCATAGTCCATATGCCAGAAATCACAGCCACCGCACAGCTTTGCCACCGGACACGCACGGTTGACCCGGTGGGGGGATTTTTCTAACAGCTCGGTGATCTTGCCTGCCGCCCAGGTCTTGTTGGCTTTTTCAATGCGCACAAGGCATTTTTCACCCATCAGGGCGTTGGGAATGAACACGGCGCAGCCTTCGATTTTGGCAACGCCCTGTCCTTCGGCAGTATAGTCGGTGATCACCGTTTCGTAAATTTTACCTTTTTCCAGCATAATATTACAGTTCCATTTCCATTCCGATCTTTTGTGGCTTCAGACCCAAAGCTTCGTAGAATTTAAGAGCATTTTCGTTGCAGCACCATACATTCAGGGTGATGCTGTCGCATTTGCGCATTTTGGCGTAGCGGCACACCTGTTCATACAGCGCCTTGCCGATGCCCTTGCCCCGGCAGTTTTCGTCTACACACAGATCGTCGATATAAAGCACCCGCCGGTCGGTCATCACCGGGTCGTGCTCATAGTGCTTCATCTGACAGAAGCAGTAGCCCAGTACCTTTCCGTCCTCCACAGCGACCAAAATCGGCGTTTTGGAGTTGGGCAGCATCGCTAAGATCTGAGATGCGCCGTATTTTTGCGCCCCGGCACGGAAAATATCCGGTCTGCCTTCGTGGTGCACACGACCTACCTGCTTCAAAAGCGCCAAAATGCCTGTAACATCCTTTGCTTCCGCAAAACGAATTTCCATAGCGATGCCTCCTTTTTTTGTAGTATACCACACTTTTTCCCAACGGTAAAGACAGATTATACCAAAGCTAAATCTCAATTTACAGCGCTAAGTGTAGGGACTGGCGTCCTCGACAGTCCGTAAATATTTTCGACTTCGATAGGCGAAAATATTTATAATTTGCACAATATAAGAACTAATTGACAATGGACAATGGACAGTTGACAATGAATGTATTTCCTTCGGAAATAATTTAAAATAGTCCGCAAAGCGGACACCATAATTATCAATTGTCAATTGTTTGCTGCTTGAAATGCTTCGGAAACTGCAATTACAAAACAAATTCTAAAGCTTTAAAAAATAGTTGTTGACCTTACGGGAAGTTTCGGTTATAATACCTTAGAATGACCGTTTATGGTCGATTATTATGCGTTGCTACGGCCTTATGGCTGTTGAGCATATGTGATTTTGACAGGAGGTGTACCGAATGAAGCGTACCTATCAGCCCAGCCGCCGTCACCGCAGCAAGGTTCACGGTTTCCGTAAGAGAATGGCTACTTC
>CAZLLC010000041.1:0-13049 GCA_964560245.1 uncultured Oscillospiraceae bacterium
AGATCACCGAGCCCGAGATCACCGAGCCTGAGATCACCGAGCCCGAGATCACCGAACCTGAGGTCACCGAACCTGAGATCACCGAGCCTGAGGTCACCGAGCCCGAGATCACCGAACCCGAGATCACCGAACCCGAGATCACCGAACCTGAGATCACCGAGCCCGAGATCACCGAACCCGAGATCACCGAACCTGAGATCACCGAGCCTGAGATCACCGAACCTGAGGTCACCGAGCCCGAGGTCACAGAGCCTGAGATCACCGAACCCGAGATCACCGAGCCCGAGATCACCGAGCTTGAAGTAAAAGATCCCAGTGCGCCGCTGATTGAGCCGCCCACGGTCATTGTTGAAGAAAATGATGATCCCCAGGAGTATATCGAGATCGAGGAGGAGGATGTTCCTTTGATCCCCGGCACGCCGGATTATGTGGAGATCGAGGACGAGGATGTCCCCCTGTCTGACAACCCCAAGACCGGTGACCCTATTGCCCTGTTTGCGGCAATGAGTGTCCTGTCCGGTGTTGGTTTGGCAGCCCTGGGCTTTAAGAAGAAGGAAGACTAAGAATTTCCTGTTAAAATATTAAAGGTGCTTCGAAAAATATGAAGCAAGGGACTGTCTTACTAAGGTAAAACCATCCATTTTGAGCCGTAGGGACACCCGTCCCCGGGTGTCCAAAACGCAAAAAACAGCACAAGATCTGCGTAATTTTCGCAAATTTTGTGCTGTTTTTCTATGTAGGCTGCGCTCACCTCGGGAGAGGTGACCCTACGAAATCATTTTGAGACAGCCCCTTGCTGTGTATAACTCAGAATTTAGAGCAGAAGGTTAGGCGCATACCCCAAAGCCTCCCCTCTAAGGGGAGCCTTTGGCGCGTACGCCCTTCGATGGTGTGCTAAACAATATTTAGCACACTACAGGATACGAATAATGTCTTGCCTCCCCCATTTATGAGGGAGGTGCCCAGTGCGCACACTGGGCGGAGGGAGCAAATAAGGACTCCCCCAGTCAGCTTCGCTGCCAGCCCCCTCTTAAAAGCGGGGGCCAAGATAAGGAATCGTGATCTAAGCAATAATTTACCGCAGCAAACGTAGGGACCGGCGTCCTCGACGGTCCTTAACAAAATCAGTCCTCGACGGTCTTAAACGAAACTGATCTTGTTTTAAAAATATATTTATGTTGAACGTAAAAGATAAAAATGTAACCGTTTCCGCAACCGGGTGGGATTATAATTTATGTAACAATAGCGGAGCTGCCGGTATTCGGACTTTTTGCCGGTTCTAAGGGCTGGACACTGTACTGCACCTGTGCCGGGGAGTGAGGATACTGCCGCCTGAAGGCCTTGATCAGCCGCTGGCATACGGCGCAGCTGTTTTCGTAGTTGGCCTGGGGCAGCATCACAATGATCTGGGAGGCACTGCACCGGGTGACCACATCACCCTGCCGCAGATTGTCCAGCACCAGCTGGCACAGGTTATCCATTGCTGTGTCCAGACTGCGGCGTGAAAGACCCTGACCGTCCTGCCCCTGTACAGACAGCAGCGCAATGTGGATCACATCGCCGCTGCGCACCAGGGCTCTTGCCTGCACCTGATACAAAAGCTTGAAGAAATCGTATTCGCAAAGCATAGCGCCCCGCTGACCGACGGTCTCACGAAGCTGATCCCGTACGGTATCCACCGGCACAGCCTGTTCGTTTACTTCCCGGTAAGCCTCCCGGTAGAGCTGACGGCTATCCTCTGAGGGCATTACGCCGAACTGGTCAAACAAAAGCTGGCTCATTTGCTCGTAAGCGGCTACAGCGCCGCTCCGGTCACCGGTTGCAATAAGGGCACGCATCAGGAATTGATACAATTCTTCGCTGTAGGGCTCGATCTTCAGGGCTTTTCTGCTCCACACAGCCGCTTCTTCCCAGCGGTCAAGCGCCTGCAATGCGGACAGCGTCTGCTGGGCTGTTTCCAGATAGATCCGATGATAATAGGCATTTATGGGCATTACCCAGCTTTCCGCTGCCAGCTTGGGCAGAAAGTCGCCCTTGTAAATATCCATTGCCTGCAGCCACACAGAAAGCTTCTTTTCTGTGTCGGTCTCCCGGGCAGCCAGCCTGCACAGCTCATCAAATTCTTCGGCGTCCAAATGTACAGGGATCTCCGGATTCCAGCTGTAAAGACTGTTTTTATGCACGATCAGCCGATGACCGGCACGGTCTTCCAATTCATTAAGCTGGGCGCGCGCCCGGTAAAACAGGGCTTTCAGCCGACCGGCAGGATTTTCCGCGTCATCAAAGCAATCGCCCAGCAGCACCGATAAATACTGCTGCTGTGTGAGCCGCTGTGTCCGGTTGTATATCATATATGCCAGCAAAAGCCAAACCTTTTTGGTGCGGTTGGCCTGATCGTCAATGGTCTTTTCTCCCATCTGGATGGAGAATTTTCCAAGCATCTGTACCCGCAACACAGGTCTCCCCCCTTTTTAAAACATTATATTTTATTATAACAGCATAAAATTCCAAATGCAACAGATATTCAGGAGGTGGTCATAATGTTCTGTAAAAAAATCTGTATTGTTCTGCTGCTGAGTTTGAGCTTGACAGCGGTGCTTTTTGGCTGCGGTGATCACCTAACGACGCCTACCGAACCGGCAACCACTACAGAGCCTACCGAACCGGCAACCACTACAGAGCCTACCGAACCGGCAACCACCACAGAACCTACTGAACCGCCGACCACCACAGAACCCACTGAACCGGCAACCACCACAGAGCCTACCAAACCGGCAACCACTACAGAACCCACTGAACCGGCAACCACCACAGAACCTACTGAACCGCCGACCACCACAGAACCTACTGAACCGGTAAACACCACAGAGCCTACCGAACCGCCGACCACTACAGAGCCTACCGAACCGGCAACCACCGTAAAGCCGACGGAAAAAGAAACCCAACCTGTGGAAGAATTACCGGAGGAAGCGGCCATCCCCAACAATATCACCGCGGTGGCATCCGGGAAAAAGACCAAAAGCAACGATTTTGCGACCATTGATTATTCCAACACAGACGACGGCTATGTGATGGTGCGGTATAGCGCGGCAACGGATAAAAAGCTGAAAGTACAGGTAAAAGGACCTGCTACCACCTATACCTACGCCCTGACCGCCCAAAGCTGGTCAGCCTTTCCCCTTTCCGATGAAAACGGCGACTATCAGGTGCTTGTTTTGGAAAATGTGGAGGGCAAAAAATATGCGGTGGTGCTGTCGCTGACGGTCAGCGTTAATATGACCGATGAATTTGCGCCTTTTTTGGTCTCCAACCAGTACGTCAATTTTGACGATGCGCCCAAAACCGTAGCCAAAGCCGCATCCCTGTGCGGCGGCATTTCAGACCCTCTGAAAAAGGTGGAAAAGATCTATGATTATATCGTGGGTAATATGACCTACGATTATGAGCTGGCGGCGTCAGTTGAGAGCGGATATTTTCCTAAGCTGGACAAGGTCCTGTCCAAGATGTCCGGCATCTGCTTTGACTATGCTGCCCTGATGACCGGAATGCTCCGCAGTCAGGGCGTGCCTGCCAAGCTGGTGGTGGGCTACGCAGAGGATACCTACCACGCCTGGATCAGTGTGTGGTCAGAATCCACCGGCTGGGTGGACGGCGCCATCTACTTCAACGGCACACAGTGGAAGCGGATGGATCCCACCTTTGCCTCCACCGGCGGTTCCGATATGCTGGAGTATATCGGCAACAGCTCCAACTACACTGCCAAGTATTATTACTAAAGCAACTGAAGAGGTATTTATGAAAAAATTCATCCCAAAACCCGATGATATTTCTATTATAACATCATCGCTGGCGCATTTACTCCACGCCGGCACAGGCACGGCAGACGCCCTGTTTTTGCTGGGGGAGGATGCACCCGACAGCCCGCTGGGACAGCTGCTGCGGGATATGGCGAAAAATGCTGACAGCGGCAGCTCCCTGTCCCAATGCTTTGTTGCAGCCGGTGTGTTTCCCGCTTATCTGTGCGCCCTGCTGGCTGTGGGAGAGCGGGTGGGCAAGACCGAGCAGACCCTGACTGGGTTATCCCGCTACTATTACAATATGGCACGGCTGCGCCGGCAATTGGTGTCTTCTTTGACCTATCCGGCAGTGCTGCTTTGTGTTCTTTTGGCGGTGCTTACTGTGCTGCTTGTGTGGGTGATGCCGGTGTTTGACGGTGTATATCGGCAGTTGGGCAGCGGACTGACCGGCATTTCTGCCGGACTTTTAAAAGCGGGCGTGTTTTTACGCGCCGGGCTGCCGTGGATCCTGGCGGCAGCCGCGGCCCTTGGGCTGATCCTTGCCCTTCCTGCTGTGCGGAAGGCGCTGATGAATGGCTTTTTAAAGCTTTGGGGCGACCGGGGCGTTTGGAAAAGTGTGAATAACGCCCGATTCGTACAGGCGCTTTCTTTAGGTGTGACCAGCGGTATGACCGGGGAAGATGCCTGCCGAATGGCCGCCTCCGTGGCAGAAAATATAACAGCCTTCCAGCAGCGGTGCCACCGGTGTCAGGCGCTTTTGCAGCAGGGGCAGAGCCTTGCTGTCGCCCTGAAACAGTGCGGGATCCTTTCTCCCGGCCAGAGCAGATTGCTGGAAGCCGGCAGCCGCAGCGGCAAAGCGGAAACGGCTTTGGCTGAGCTGGCGGAACGGCAGCTTTCCCACAGTGAGGAGCAAGTGGCGGCTTTGGCTGAAAAAGCAGAGCCTGCCGTGGTGGTGGCAGCCTGTATGATCATCGGGCTGGTGCTGCTGTCGGTGATGCTGCCCCTGACCAATATTATGAACACCATCGGTCTTTAATTTTGGAGGACTTTATGAAAAAGATCAGAAGAAAGTCCATAATGCTCCTGCTGATCGTCCTGCTTCTGACAGCGGTGTGGTTTTTAGCCGCTGCCGGGAACGTGGATGCCGGGCAGCAGGAGGTCGGGCGTCAGCAATTGGAGGATGCCCTGCGCCGGGCGGCAGTAGCCTGCTACGCCGCTGAGGGGATCTATCCGCCTACGGTGGATTACCTGACCCAGCATTATGGCATCCAGATCGACCGGGAAAGATACTATGTATTTTACGAGGTGTTTGCGGAAAACCTGATGCCCGAGATCACCGTGCTTTCCGCAAAATAAAACCCACCGAGAATGATGGACAAAGTCACTTTGTTAGGAAGCGCCATCGAAAAAGCGAGGTCATTGAGAGACCAGTTCGTAATCATTATGTGTTTGACACATCGCCATAAAGGCTCCCCTGTAGGGGAGCTGTCAGCGAAGCTGACTGAGGGGTTAGCGGAAATAAAAATATTAAAAATGATACCTCTGTAAACCCCTCCGCCCAGTGTGCGCACTGGGCACCTCCCCTGCAGGGGAGGCTTTTGTGGATCGTACTTTCATAACAGTGACACGGTTTTCGGTACTGCATTCCTTAATTGAGTGACCTTTACAAGGCAGTAGGAAGTTTATTATGAAAAAATCAAATTCTTACAACTCCATATCGGCAATTGCAGCGCTTTTGCTGCTGGCGGTGTTCAGCATCGGTATTTTGGGCGTGCTGCTCAGCGGCGGACGGATCTACAAAAATCTGTCCGAGGCCGGGGGAACGCAGTATGACCGCCGCACCTGTGTCCAGTATCTTGCTACGTTTCTTGCCCAGACCCCTTCTCCGGACAGCATTTCGCTGGAGAATTTTGACGGCTGTCAGGCCCTGGTCATACGGGAAAACGGATGCGCTTTGCGAACCTACTGCTACAACGGTTACCTGATGGAGCTTTACAGCCTGGATATGCCGGGTTTTTCTGCCGGTGACGGTGAAAAGCTTCTGCCACTGGACAGTCTGCGCATTCAGCAAGACGGCGATCTGCTGACTTTTTATCTGACGCATAACCAGGAGGTTTATGTACTGCATCACAGCATCAGGGGGTATGACTATGAAAAATAAAGCATCCCTGACCCTGATCGAGCAGGTGATAATGCTGTTGGTGCTGACGGTGGCAGCGGCGGTGTGCTTGCAGATCTTCGTAAATGCCGGCACGATGTCAAAGAAAAGCGAATTGCAGGATCAGGCAGTGCAGCAGGCTCAAAGCTGCGCCGAAATTCTAAAAAGCACCGGCGGCAATATGGAAGAAGCGGCTGCACTGCTGGGCGGCACGGTCATAGAGGGCGTGCTGCGCGTTGAAGCAGACGGCATCACAGTCTGCGCTGAAAAAATGACCACGGATCACGCCCTTTTGGGCAAGGCTTGCGTTTCGGTTTACAGTGACGATAGGCAATTATGTATTTTAAATGTATGCTGGCAGGAGGTGGGGCAATGAAAAACAGGACGCCTTCCGCTGTAGGGCTCAGTTCCCTTTTGGTGATCTTTGCGGTGCTGTGCCTGACGGTATTTTCTCTGCTTTCCCTGTCTTCCGTCCGTGCCTATGACCGGCTGGCGGAAAAATCCCGGCAAGCCACCTTGGATTATTACGCCGCCGACTGCTGCGCCGAGGAATTGCTGGCGCGTCTGCGTGCCGGTGACACAGATATGACTGCTCAGGACGGCGTATACCGCTACAGCTGCGCCCTGTCTGACACCCAGACCCTCACGGTTGCCGTGGAGGTTCAGGGCGCCCATTATAAGATCCTGCAATGGCAGACCCAGTCCATTACCGACTGGCAGCCTGACGAAAAGCTATATGTTTGGACAGGTGACCAATCATCCGGAAAGGAGAACGAATGATGACCCAGCTATTGGATTATTTACAAAAAGCTGCCGAGGATCGGGCATCAGATATTTTTATCGTGCCCGGCGCGCCGGTGAGCTATAAGGTGGAAGGACTTCTGAAACCTATGGAGGAGGGACGGGTATCACCGGAACGGTCCGACAGCCTGATCGGTCAGATCTATCAGGCAGCCCAGCGGGATATGCAGCCCTATAAAAACAGCGGTGACGATGATTTTTCTTTTTCCGTACCGGGGCTGGCAAGGTTTCGGGTCAACGCCTACAGACAAAGGGGCTCCCTGGCAGCGGTGATCCGGGTGGTGGCGTTTTCTATTCCAGACCATCAACAGCTGGGGATCCCTGATCAGGTGATGGCGCTTTCTGCCGTTACCGGCGGTATGGTGCTGATCACCGGCACTGCAGGCTGCGGCAAATCCACCACCATGGCCTGCCTGGTGGATCGGATCAACCAAAGCCGTGCCTGTCACATCATTACCTTAGAAGATCCCATTGAATACCTGCACCGCAATCGGAAAAGCATCGTCAGTCAGCGGGAGATCGCGGTGGATACCGGAGATTATCTCCAGGCGCTCCGTGCCTGTCTGCGGCAGGCGCCGGATGTGATCCAGCTGGGGGAAATGCGGGACTTGGAGACCGTCCGCACGGCCATGACTGCCGCCGAGACTGGACATCTGCTGCTGGGCACGCTCCACACCCGGGGCGCGGTCAACACCATCGACCGGATCATTGACATTTTCCCTGCGGATCAGCAGGATCAGATCCGCATCCAGCTCAGCACTGTGCTTCGTACTGTGGTTTCTCAGCAGCTTCTGCCGGATGTAAACGGCGGACAGACGCCGGCTTTTGAGATTATGCATATGAACAGCGCCATCCGCAGCCTGATCCGGGACAGCAAAAATCATCAGATCGGCGCTGCCATTGCCGCTGCGCAGAGCGAGGGAATGGTGACGATGGACGATTCTATATTGCAGCTGTGCCGTAAAGGGATCATTACAGAGAAAACCGCTGTGGATTATGCGGACAATCCGGATCAAATGCGCCGCAGACTAAGTAATTGACAAGCATTTGCACTTTAAAAAATCGTAAAAAAGCATATTTACAGGCGTGTTGCAAAAAATGAACCGCAACACGCCTAAAACTATATTCGCTGAATTATTGTTTGGTGGAGCATTTGTACGGATCGGCGTACTAAAGGCTCCCCTGCAGGGGAACTGTCAAATTGCCGAGAACAGGCAATTTGACTGAGGGGTGAACAGAAGTATAAGGAAATTTCCGCATCATCGAAATATCCGCAAACCCCTCCGACCTCGCTGCGCTCGCCCACCTCCCCTACAGGGGAGGCAATGCTACTATGCTAAATTATTGTTTAATGCACCATCGAAAGGCGCAGGTATATAGCTTCCCCCCGGGGGAAGGTATTTTGCTGCGCTAAATTTTTAGACACTGAGGTATTCCTCTGCCATATGGGCGGCTGTGGCGCCGTCGGCTACGGCGGTGACCACCTGCCGCAGCAGCTTGGTGCGTACATCTCCCACGGCGTATACCCCGGGGATGCTTGTCCGGGTGGTTTCGTCGGCTGTGATATAGCCGGCATCGTTCAGCTGGAGCTGCCCTTGTACCAGAGCGGTGGCAGGGGTTCTGCCCACACTGATGAATACACCGTCGCAGTGGATCTGAGATATTTCTCCGGAAAGCACATCCTGCACCTGCACACCGGTGACCCGGTGGTCGTGGAGGATCTCAGTCACAATGCTGTTCCAGCGAAATTCCACATTGGGCGCTTCCTGTAGGGGCTTGTGATAGACCTTTGTTGCCCGGAGAGCATCCCGGCGGTGGACTAAGATCACCTTTTTTGCCAAACGGCTTAAAAGCAGAGCGTCTGCGGCTGCGGAATTGCCGCCGCCCACCACAACAACGGTTTTGTTCCGGTAGAACATTCCGTCGCAGGCGGCACAGTAGGCAACGCCCCGACCGATCAGTTCCTTTTCTCCCGGCAGTCCCAGCTCCTTCGGACCGGCACCGGTGGCAAGCACCACGGTCCTGCCCAAAAATGTGCCGTCGCTGGTTTCGATCACCTTGGGCTGGGCGTCCAGCTTCAGCTTGCGTACTTCCGCATACGCGGTTTTTGCGCCGAAGCGCTCTGCCTGCTGCTGCATCTGCTGGGCAAGTTCAAAGCCGTCAATGCCTTCGGTGAAGCCGGGATAATTATCGATCTGTTGGGTCAGTGCCATCTGACCACCCGGGGAAAGCTTTTCCAGAACAATAACACTGAAGCCTGCCCGGGCGGCGTACAAAGCGGCGGTATAGCCGCCCGGACCGCCGCCAACGATCACTGTGTCGTATACGTTCATAAGCTGTTCCTTTCTATAAATGCTTGGATCGTTGCCTTGGAATCCGGCGCAACGATGGAATCCACCGCCTTGCCGTTCCGGTACAGCACCAGCGTGGGGATCACTTCGATCTGTTCGCTGTTTGCCAGCCGGGGCTCGTCATCGATATTGACCTTTACCGCCTCGATGTGTTCTGCGTACTGGTCTGCCACCCGGTCATATGCCGGGGCGATCCTGCGGCAGTAGCCGCACCAGGGTGCCCAATAATCAACAAGCAGGGGCTTGTTTCCTTTTAAAAGCGCGTTAAACTGTTCGTTCGTAATAGATCTTGCTGCCATAATATATTCCTCCTTTTTTCTTATTATAACCTAAAAAGAGGAGTTTTCCGTGACAAAGTCACTTATTCTTTGACAGAATGGGGCTGGTTTAATATAATGATACAATATAAATTATAAGGAGCCTGCTATGAAGGATTTTATTGAGATCACAGATTTTTCCGCGCCGGAGCTGGATGTGTATGCCCGGCTGACGGAAGCCCAGCTTTTAAACCGGTATGAACCGAAAAAGGGAATGTTTATTGCGGAAAGTCCCAAGGTGATTATGCGGGCGCTGGATGCCGGGTGTGTGCCGGTGTCGCTGCTGGTGGAGCGAAATCACGTCAACGAGGAGGCAGCGCAGGCCATCCGGCGGTGCGGTGATGTGCCGGTCTACACCGCCTCTTTGGAGGTGCTGACCCAGCTGACGGGCTTTCAGCTGACCCGGGGTATGCTGTGCGCTATGGGGCGACCTGCCCTCAAAAGTGTGGAGGAAGTTACAAATGGCGCAAAACGGGTGGTGGTGCTGGAAAATGTACAAAATCCCACCAATGTGGGCGCGATCTTCCGCAGCGCCGCCGCTTTGGGGATGGAGGCGGTGCTGCTGACCCCTTCTTGCACCAATCCCCTGTACCGCCGCAGCGCCCGGGTGAGTATGGGCACGGTGTTTCAGGTGCCCTGGACCTACCTGGACGAAAACTGGACGGAGCATCTGCAGGCTTTGGGCTACAAGACGGCGGCAATGGCCTTGCGGGACGATTCCTACGCCGTGGACGATCCGGCATTGCGTCAGGTGGAAAAGCTGGCGGTGGTTCTGGGTACGGAAGGTGACGGTCTTGCGGCGCAGACTATTGCAAATTGCGATTATACGGTAAAGATCCCGATGTATCACGGGGTGGATTCGCTGAATGTGGCGGCTGCCAGCGCCGTGGCCTTTTGGGAACTGCGCAGCAGATAATAAATGTAGGGGTCAATAGAATGATGCAGATTTTCAGTATTTTCCACTTGATTTACAGGTAATTTCTGACTATAATGTCAATTACAGGAATATTCGCCGGTGACGGACACTTGTCCGTGGTTAAAAATCACAAAAGGACGACTTATAAAACGCGGATTTTCAGTCATTTCGGGTATTGAAATTCGGCGCGTACTATAGTATAATATGCTACAATTATTTTTAGAATGTTTGGGATGACGCCAAAAATCATATATTAGCAAGTAAAAAAGGCGGCATATCCCTTCGAGTTGTTGCAAAATCCGCATTATTTGGATCAATACCGGAGCAACAAATCTTCAGAAAGGTGGGAGCTTATGAATTCTAAAACTCTAATGTATATCCTAAAGCGCCTATTGCTGGCAATTCTGACGGTCTGGGTTGTCATTACCGTGACCTTCTTCGTTATGCGTGCAGTGCCCGGCGGTCCGTTCCTGGGCGAAAAGGCCATCTCCGAGACGGCGCAGGCAGCGCTGGAGGCCAAATACGGTTTGGATAAGCCGCTGATGGAGCAGTACTTTACTTATCTGAAGGATATTGTTACCAAGTTTGATTTTGGTCCTTCCCTGAAGCTCCGTGGCCGTGACGTTATTCAGGTCATCGGTGACGGTATGAAGGTCTCCGCAAAGCTTGGTCTAATGGCTGCCGGTATCGCGCTGGTGATTGGTGTGGTTCTGGGTGCTGTGGCGGCTCTGCGCCGGAATAAGCTGATCGATAAGATCATTATGGTGCTGACCACTGCCTTTATCTCTATGCCCTCGTTTATTATGGGCACGTTGCTTTTGCTTGCTTTCGCCCTTGAGCTGGGCTGGGTGCCTGCAAACGGTGAAACAGCCCAGGGTATGATCCTGCCGGTCATCACCCTTTCCCTTTCACCTATGGCAAACATCACCCGTCTGACCCGTTCGTCTATGCTGGACGTTTTGGGGCAGGACTATATCCGCACCGCAAGAGCAAAGGGTGTTTCTCAGGTGAAGATCATCTTCGGTCACGCGTTGAAAAACTCTTTGATCCCCGTTATCACCTATTTCGGACCGATGCTGGCCTATGTGGTCACCGGCAGCCTGGTGGTGGAGCAGATCTTTGCTGTTCCCGGTATCGGCCGTTACTTCGTCAGCTCCATTACGGGTCGTGACTATCCCCTGATTATGGGCACCACCATCGTGCTGGCATCACTCATCGTTATTATGAATCTGGTCAGCGATGTTCTTTATAAGATCGTTGATCCCAGAATCAACCTGGAGTAAGGAGGAACGCAAAATGAAAAAGAATCCCTTCAGTCTCCACGTGGATCTGGATGATTTTCTGCCTGCAACAGAGGAAGAAAAGTCCTATATGGTGCAGATGCGCCCCTCTACCACCTTCTTCAAGGACGGTATGAAGCGCCTGCTGAAGAACAAGATCGCCACCGTCAGTATGTTCCTGATCCTGTTTATCGCTTTGGCAGCCATCATTATCCCCAGCTTCTGGCCCTACAGCTACGACACCATGCTGGGCGTGACCCCGGGCAAGCCCGTGGACTCCACCTATAACAACCTGTCGCCCTTTACCTATGGCTACACCGAGCGTATCAATTTGCTGGGCAAAGCCAACGCCACCGAATTCTTTATTCCCGCCACTGCCGATACTATGGAGCAGGCGGCAGCCGAAGCAACGCAGCTGCTGGAGGCTTACCGCGCGGGAGCGCAGGGCATTGAAGCTTTTGCGGCGCTGCAGTCCACTGTATCTGAAAGCGTTACCCTCACCGAGCACAAGACGATCAGCCATAAGTCCCTCTCTGACAACGGTGTGATCGACTGGCTGTGGGAAGTGGATGCCTGGGGCAAGGGTCAGCGCCTTTCCGGTGACGCCCAGATGTTCAAAACAGAAGAAGGCTACAGTGTGGTCTGCTTCGATTCCTACGAGGGCGAGACCACAAGCGTCTTCCCCCACGTTTTCGGCACCGACGCCGGCGGCCGTGACTACTTTATCCGTGTGGTCTACGGCACCCGTATCTCCCTTGCTGTGGGTTTCTTCGCAAGTATCATCGTGCTGATCATCGGTATGGCCGTAGGCTCCATTGCCGGCTATGTAGGCGGCAAGGTGGACCTGATCATTATGCGCATCGTTGATATTATTTATTCTCTGCCGGATATGCTGATGGTTATCCTGCTTGCCTCCGTTATGAAGGTGACCCTGGGCGCGGCCATTGAAGGCACGATCCTTGAAAAACTGGGCAGCAATATGATCTCCCTGTTTATCATTTTCGCGCTGCTGTACTGGGTCGGTATGGCCCGTCAGATCCGCGGTCAGATCCTGTCGCTGAAGGAGCAGGAGTATGTGCTGGCGGCAAAGTCCACCGGCGCAAAGGCAGGTTGGGTCATTTTGAAGCACCTGCTGCCCAACTGCATCAGTGTGGTGGTCATCTCCACCGCTTTGCAGATCCCCAGCGCTATTTTTACCGAAAGCTTCCTGTCCTTCCTGGGTCTGGGCGTTAACGCGCCGATGCCTTCTTTGGGCAGCCTGGCATCCGATGCCCTGAACGGCATCTCCTCTTACCCCCACCGTTTGGTGATCCCTGCAGTGGTTATTTCCCTGATCGTGCTGTCGCTGAACCTGTTCGGTGACGGTCTGCGGGATGCCTTCGACCCCAAGCTTAAGAATTAAGGAGGTGTGAGCTATGGCAATGTTAGA
>CAZLLC010000042.1:0-12586 GCA_964560245.1 uncultured Oscillospiraceae bacterium
GCTGCATGGGCACTTCGTTGGGGCGGTGACTTTTTTCTGGTGCATAAGCCGGAAGCTCTGGCGCAGCTGTGCGCCATATCCGCGCATCATCATATGGAGCCGAAACGGCTTTGCCTGCTGCGGCATAAAGAAAACGGGCCTATCAGCCTGATCCTGTTGCAATGCCGCAAGGGCGCCAAGCCCGCTGTTGTCATCGAAGAAGCCGCCCTGCACACATCAGACGGCTTCCCGACCCCCTACTATAAATCCCTATACCATATGTGACAGTGAATAATGAATAGTGAATAGTGAATAATTGTGGTGTCGGCTACGCCGACGGTTTTGAATAGTGCCGCATCGCGGCACACCTTAATTATTCATTATTCGTTTTTCATCATTCATTATTCATTAACTATAAAGGAGAAATACTATGGCCGGAATGTTGTATCTGGTACCCACCCCCATCGGTAATTTAGGTGATATTTCTATTCGCTGCCGCCAAACCCTGGAGCAGGCAGACTTTATTGCCGCCGAGGATACCCGGGTCACCCTGAAGCTTTTAAACCACTTAGGAATTAAAAAAAGCCTTGTCAGCTACTTTGAGCATAACAAGGCGCAAAAGGGCGACTGGATCGTGCAGCGCATATTGGCCGGTGAGACCTGCGCATTGGTATCGGATGCCGGCAGTCCTGCCATTTCCGATCCCGGCGAGGAGCTGGTAAAGCAGTGCGCTGCTGCCGGTATTACGGTGTGTGCCATTCCCGGTCCTTGCGCGGTCATCACCGCACTGAGCATATCCGGGCAAAGCACCGGCAGGTTCTGCTTTGAGGGCTTTTTATCCACAGCAAAAAAGAGCCGCCGGGAGCATCTGGAAGCCCTGAAAAACGAACAGCGGACTATGATCTTCTACGAAGCGCCCCATAAGCTCACCGCAACACTGGAGAGTATGGCAGAGGCTTTCGGAGAAGACCGTCCCATCAGCCTTTGCAGAGAGCTGACGAAGCTTCACGAAGAAGTGATCCGCACCACATTAAAAGGGGCATTGGAATTATACAGCGCCCAACCGCCCAAGGGCGAATTTGTATTGGTGGTTGCCGGTGCGCCGGAGCAAAAGGCAGAACCGGTCACCCCGCAGGATGCAAAAAGCCGTGTAGAAGAGCTGATGGCAGGCGGTATGAGCCGCAAGGATGCGGTGAAGCAAACCGCCCAGGAACTGAAGCTTCCCAAAAACACCGTTTACGAAGCAGCATTAAGTGATTAATAATATGCCCTCTCCGTCAGCCCGAACGGGCAATGATGTCAATTTAAGAAAAATGTGCAATTAAACGCCTTTAGCTTCCTCTTCTTTTTTCGTTTCGCACTGCATAGGCTGAAGCAAAGGGGGTATGGGGTGTGCTGATGAGTTGGATCTGGACAGGAATGGTGGCGCTGGCACTGATCGCATCCGTGTTTACAGGAAGAGGCGGCGAGCTGGCAGCATCCGTCAGTCAGGGGGCACAGGCAGGCATCACACTGGTGATCTCTTTGGCAGGCTCTATTGTGCTGTGGACCGGTGTGGGCAAGCTGATGGAGAAAGCCGGTATCACCTACAGGCTTTCCCAGCTTCTGCGGCCGCTGCTTGGCCGGCTGTTTCCGTCAAGCAAGGATGATCAGATTTTGGCAGGCAGCCTGAGCGCCAATGTGTGCGCAAACTTTCTGGGCTTAGGCAACGCCGCCACACCAATGGGTATTCAAGCCGCCCAGCGAATGACATTGAGAAGCGAAAACGGTGTTGCAAGCGATGAGCTTTGCCGCTTGATCGTACTGAATACCGCATCTATCCAGCTGATCCCAGCCAACGTAGCAGCTATTCGATCTGCCCTTGGCTGCGGCACGCCTTTTGATATTCTGCCCGCGGTTTGGGTCACTTCCCTGTGCTCAGCCTCCTTGGGTGTGCTTGCTGCCTGGATCCTGGGAAAGCTGTGGAAGCGATGACGGATTATATTGTACCGCTGTTGCTGCTGGCCAGCTCCCTGTGGGCTCTTCGAAAAAAGGAGAATACATACGAATGTCTTTTACAAGGTGCGCAGGAGGGACTGACCCTGCTTTTAAACCTGATCCCCACATTAGTGATGCTGCTGACTGCTGTAACGATGCTCCGGGCTTCCGGGGCTATGGAATGGATCGGATCTTCCCTTGCGCCGGTTTTCCGTTTTTTTGGCATTCCGGAGGAAACCGCCCTGTTGGTACTGATCCGCCCCATCAGCGGCAGTGCCGCTTTGGCGGTAGGCGCAGAGCTGATGGCAGAATACGGCGTAGACTCCGTCGTGGGACGCACTGCTGCAATTATGCTGGGTTCCACAGAAACCACCTTTTATACCATCAGTGTATACTTTAGCGCTGCCGGCATCAAAAAGACCCGCTATACCCTGCCCGCTGCCCTGATCGCCGATTTCACCGGCTTCTTTATGGCATCCCTGACCGCCCGGTTGTTCTTATCGTAAGTTTAAACATTTAACGCGGAAGGCATATATGCCTTCCCTACGGCGCTTTTTTATACTTCCTTCGTAGGGCACGGATATATCCGTGCCGCTCCACAAAAAGTGCCGCCCTTTCGACTCTCTATCCCTGTAAAATTAAAAGGGGCTGTCTCACTAAGAAAAGTGAGGCAGCCCCTTTTAGAAGAGGATGAGGGATTCGAGTTAATCAATGAGCGGCTCCGTCAAGCCGTCGCCGGCGGCGCTCGTCCGCGCCGCATTTAGATGGGTTCGAATCCCTCACGACCGCAAATAAAAAATGCAGATACCCAAATGGGTATCTGCATTTTTTGGCAGAGGATGAGGGATTCGAACCCCCGCGAACGGAGTCAGAGTCCGGTGTGCTACCGTTACACTAATCCTCTATGTGACAGGCACGGATATTATTATACTGAAAGTAGAAAAAAAGTCAAGAACTTTTTTCCATTTTTTCAGCTTTTGTCCTGCTTTTTTATTCTGCCCCAGGATCCAATATTTATTCCTGTTCCCAGGGAAAAGGTTTTCCTGTCAAAACATTTTGCTTCATATACCGGAAAGTCTCTTTTTCGCCTTTGTCCTTCAGCATCGTCAGAAGAAAGCCCAATTCTTTTCTTGTTTGTTCGTTCATCAGCACACGCTCACGGCTGCGTTCAAAATAGGCAAGAGCAGAACCGTCTGTGTACTTTTCACCTTCGTAGACCTTACATGCAGCGCGGCGATCCATTACCATTTCAACCAGATACTTCCGGGGCATAGGGACAGATTCATAAACACGGGTCACAGGGCTCATATCTGTCCAGTATTCATAGTGGTGGCGGTTGCGGCCTTTATGATGCATCCAAGCTTCGCTGTAGCCTTTGATCTCCCGTTCCGCAGCATTGGGGCTACGTGTTCCCTGATAGTATTTTGCGCCAACTAAAAATTCTGTTGGAGCATACTTTGAAAGGTCGTGGGTCAGACCCTGCCAGTATAGTCCCACTTGAAAGCAGCCTTGCCGTACCAGCCAGCGGTGTTTGGTGACGGTGCAAAAATGGCGCCATAGCTTGTTCATATGATTTCACTTCCTCGGCCTTATTATATCGGAATACTTTCTGAAAAACAAGGTGTGATTTACGAAAAAGAGGTTGACTTTTTGAGAATATATGCTATAATCTTATTCGTTCCATATGGAGGCTTAGCTCAGCTGGTTAGAGCGCATGCTTCACACGCATGAGGTCGATGGTTCGAGTCCATTAGTCTCCACCAAAAAAACGACAGGTTTCAACCTGTCGTTTTTTTATCTTCGTTTTTTCTTTTCGTGCTTCCCTCAAATTGTCGTTTCCTGATAAGAGATACCACAATTGCAAAGCAATTACTAAAAATATTTTTGAACAAGTGTGTCAGTTAGAGTCATTACAGGTTGTTAAACATTGATGTTCACACAGTTCTATGCTATAATTTAAACAAAAAGGGGGGCATTTATATCAATGTGTTATTCTTCAAAAAGACCACACCACCCGGTGTGGCTTTTTTGTAATATACTTTATTTCCTGAACGGATATATCCGTCAATGTCATTAAGTTAATGCGCACTGTCGAAAAGCGATGTCATTCCGAGCCAGTTCGCAAACTGGCGTGGGAATCCGTAACTCCTATAACAGTCTTGCAATTACAGAGTTTTCACCTCAAGGGGAACGGATTGCCACACCAGTGACACGCTTAACTGGTTCGCAATGACGCGGTTTTCGATACTGCATTCCTTAATGACATTGATATATCCGTGCCCTACGACACCGGGGCAAGCCTTTGCAAACAATTTATAAAGTGTTCACTTTTTTTCTCTTTGCAGGAAGGCAGTTTTATGGTATACTGGTATAAATACTTATATTAAAGATTTCAGGCAGGTGAAGAACATTGAAAGAATTGTGGGCAAAGATTCGGGAGGCGTTGGTTTCGGCTCTGCCGATCACCTTGATCGTGTATCTGGTATCTCTCCTTCCCGGCTTTTCCTTTAACCGTTGGGAAATGATCAGTTTTACCATCGGTGCGGTACTGTTGGTTTTGGGTATCGGTCTTTTTAATTTGGGCGCGGATCTTGCAATGACGCCTATGGGCACTCATGTGGGTGCGGGGCTGTCACGGCAGAAGTCCATCGGCTTATTGCTGACGGTTTGCTTTGTGCTGGGTATGCTTATTACCATCGCAGAGCCTGATCTGCAGGTTTTGGCCAATCAGGTCAGCTCTATTATGAACGGAAAGCTTTTAATATACACCGTTGGCTTTGGCGTCGGCTCTTTTTTGCTGATCGCTATTTTGCGCATCATCTTCAAGCAGCGGCTTTCCAATATTCTGATGCTCTTTTATATGCTGCTGTTTGCTTTGGCGCTTTTGCTGGCAGTTAATGAGAATCTGGATCTGCTGCCTATGGCCTTTGACTCCGGCGGTGTGACCACCGGTCCCATTACCGTTCCCTTTATAATGGCGCTGGGCGTTGGTATCTCCAGTGTCTTGGGCGACCGTCACAGTCAGGAGAACAGCTTCGGTCTTGTGGCTCTTTGCTCCATTGGCCCGATCCTTGCGGTACTGGTGCTGGGCCTCTTTTCCGGCAACGATCTAAGCTACACTGTCAGCTACGGCTCTGTTGGTCAGGATATTTTGGGCGCATATTTGGAAAACGCCGGTCACGTAGCAAAAGAGGTTGCGGTAGCCCTTGGGCTGATCGTTGCATTCTTCCTGCTGTGTCAGATCTTCTTCCTGAAGCTTCCCAAGCGGCAGCTTTTGAAGATCGGTGTTGGCGTTGCCTTCACCTACATCGGTTTGGTCCTGTTTCTGACCGGCGTTAACGTTGGCTATATGCCTATCGGCTACAAAATGGGCACACAAATGTCTGCACTCCATCCCGCGCTTCTTGTGGGTCTTGGTTTGGTGATGGGCATTTTGGTCGTTTTAGCAGAGCCTGCCATCCACGTACTTAACGCCCAGGTCGAAGAAGTGACCGGCGGCTATGTTACGAAAAAATCGATGATGATCGGTCTGTGCGCCGGTGTGGGCGCAGCCATTGCCCTGAGCGTGGTGCGGATCATCTTCGACTTTTCCCTGGTATATTATATCATTCCCGGGTATTTCATCTCATTGGCACTTTCCCTGTTTGTTCCCCCGGTATACACAGCCATCGCCTTTGACTCCGGCGGTGTCGCCAGCGGTCCGATGACCTCCGGCTTCATTCTCCCCTTTGCCATTGGCGTGTGTGTATCCTTGCAGGGAGAAAACGCGGTCCTGCGGGACGGCTTCGGCGTAGTTGCATTGGTTGCTATGGCGCCGCTGATCACCATTCAGTTGTTGGGCTTCAAGGCCATCGTATCCAACAAAGTTAAGGAAAAACGGGCAATGAAGCGGATCCTGCAGGCGGATGATGAGCAGATCATCAATTTTATGTAAGGAGGCAGGTCTATGGCAAATACGATCAATGAAACTGCTATTAAAAAGCTGAAGCTGGTAATCACCGTTGTAGACCGTGCCAAGGCTGAGTTCTATCTGGATGTTTTCAGCCAGTTTGAAGTGAATTTCCAAATGGTCACCGGCGGTAAAGGCACCGCCACTTCCGATATCGTGGATATGCTGGGTCTGAACATTCACAAGGCTGTGATCCTGAGCGCTGTACGGGAGGATATGGTGGACCCCATTATGAAGTGCCTGGAAACTAAGTTTGAAACCATCCGTAACGGCAAGGGTATCGCCATCGCTGTGCCCCTGACCAGTGTGATCGGGGTCAATATGTATCAGTTCCTGAGCAACAATAAGCAAGGCAGGGAGGATTAAGAATGACTACCAATAACCATGAAGTGATTTTCGCCATCGTCAACGCAGGCTATGCGGAGGACGCAATGGAAGTAGCACGCGAACAGGGTGTCCGGGGCGGCACCATCATCAGCGGCCGCGGCGTGGCACGGGAGAACGAAGCTGCCTTTTTTGGCATTACCATTCATGCGGAAAAAGAGATCCTGATGATGGTGGTGGAGAAGGACATCCGGGATCAGGTGCTTCACGCCCTGTACAAGCAGATGGGTATGCAGAAAAAAGCACAGGGTATCGTGTTTTCTCTGCCGGTCTCCGATGTGGCAGGACTGGTCAAGATCCCCGAAGAAGCAGAATTGAATACCTGATAAATTACGGCGGCTGCATTTTTGCAGCCGCCGTAAACATTTGAAAGCACTATAAACAGACCCCTTGGCTCCCTCTGAGAGGGAGCTGGCAAATTGCCGATATTAGGCAATTTGACTGAGGGAGTGTCCCATCAATACCTCACTCCCCCGGTTTTATTGCCTGAAGTCGGCAATAAAACAGCCCCCTCAGAGAGGGGGCAAGGGATGTGCCGTATTACAGACTTTTTTGTTATTTGGCTATTGCTTTATCATTGAACACTGCACAGTTGGTTTTTTACTGCGTAGCTTGCCTTGATCAGGTTGATAAACTTGATGGCAAGCCGTCCGTCATCCAGTACACAGCGGTAAATATCCTTGCCGTGCTGGACTTCAAAATACTTACCGGGCTTAAACGGGAATGTGGGAATACCATCCGTGGAAATCTGCAAATGAAAATCTTCCCCATTCAGCTTTCCGTCAATGGTCACCTTCGACTGTTCACAGGAAACCGTTCCTCTGCCCACTTCTGTAAACCTGTGTTTTTTATGATCCACCATATAAAGGGCAGTGGGCGCAGACAGCGTGATGTTTTCTCCGGAAAGCAAGCGCTTTTCAAGATCGTAATTAATGTGCCGGTTCCAGTCGGAAACATAACGGATTTCCTTTCCCGAACCGGACTGAAGGTGCAAAAAGCCGTATTCATCGCTAACATGGGTACAGCCACAGTGATTACAATGCAGCTTATTGCCCCCGATCACTTCCATAGAAAACTCTGTCATACAGTTGGGGCACTGATACAGCACATTCTGCAGACCTTCGATCTGATCGCCGTTTTTATAGCGCACAAGCAATTTTTCCTGTTCCCGATAGGCATCAAAAAGCAGCGCTTCGTCGGTACGGCTGCGGACAGCAGCCAGATCCATTTCCGCCAATTCTTCCTTTGAAAACAGCTTATAAACATCAATATATGTACGGCCTGAACGCATACCTTTTGCCCATTTGGGCATTGCAAAATAGGTGCCGCTGACCTTTGCCATATAGACATCCACATTCAGCCATTTCAAAAACTTATAGGTCGCCGCAGGAATTGGGGTGGATACGCCGTCCTCACACATAAGGCCTGCCGGGTAGATCGCCAGGGGCTGTCCTGCATCAATGACCGCCTTCATATTCTTCATATCGGCAGCAGAGGTTTGGAACTGCTGTTTTGGAATAACACCAATACGACGCAAAAAACCGTTGATGGGCAGAGAATTAAAGAACGAGCTGCTAATCACAAAGCTCATAGGCCGGTATGTCAATCCCATCAGGTCTACAAAATCGTATGCCGCCTGATGGTTGGCGATCACCACAAAAGGTCCCTTTACTTTCCGGATCTCATTACGCAGGATCTTCCGGCGAAAAATGAGCACCGCCACCACCCAGCAGACCAGTTGGGCTACCCGGTAAAGCAGCAGATTTGGTTTCTTATAACGCATAAATGCGCCTCCAATTCACAGATTAATCATTGGAACGGGAGCATTTTTCCGCATCGATGGCCAGCACCAGCATCAGGGCGCACAAAGCGTCTGCCGGATTTTGCACATCGATGATATATGTATCCGTCCAGTTCCAAAGCTCCTTGGAAATGCTGGCGACCGGTCTGCCAGAATGATCCAAAATACTGTAATCCCACTCCAGCCAGTCGCCGTCTACCTGCCAGCCGTTGCAATCCACGGTGTAGCGTGGCTTAAAAAATGTAAACTCTCTGCTGATACAGCCAATATACTGCTGCCCCAGATACATCTCAAACTTGGGCATCCAGGTCAAAAGCCGCTCCTTGACCGTACCCACTTCCCTGCCGTTTCTGTCAAAGATCTTCAGGCAGTGTCCCCAGGCAAGCTGTCCGCGGACGGTGTAAACCGTTTCACCGGCTTCGTTGTAAATATCGTAGCTGTCCAGCCAGGAAAATAACCGTTGTTTAAATAATAGCTTCATAAATCCTCTCACTCCTTCTTGTTATATTGTATCACAAATGTATACCTATGACAAGGAAAAGGACATTGCTGCAAAATGAAATGTAGGGAATGACCTGTGTGTCATTCCCTACAACAACCCTTTGTTCTTCTTTGAGAACGGCACATAGACCGTTCCCTACGACAGAATCACTTTTTTAGCAACTGATCATTATCAACGGAAAATATGAGCATATTTCTGCTTGGCTTCTGCCAGGTCTTCGCTGGCCAGAGTCTCATAACCGATGAGTGTATAGGTGGCATCGATCAGATGGGCAAAGGCCAGATCATCCAGCGCCTTACAACGGAAGGACTGGCGGGGAGAATTGATATCTTCACCGCTGATCTGGAAGAATCCGTGGGTTTCACACAAATTCATCAGTCTGTCCAGCTGCTGACGGGTATTACGGGTAGGCATATAAGTAATGGCATCAAAGCCGTACTCCTTGATCACACCGATCAGCTCATCCAGATAATCGTCCTCAAACTTTTGCGCCTTCTTATCGCCGGTAACGGAGTCGCCCACATCACCCAAATAGGCATAAGCGGCAATACCGCCGTTCTTATGGACCATTTCCACAAAGTCAGCAACCTTGGGGCATTCCTCGGTGGCTTCGATGTAGAATTTCTCCACCATATTGCTCTTCAGGGCGCCCAAAATGTCATACTCGTAAAATTCCGGGGTCTTGTCACCATTGGCGATTTGGTCGATAACCTTACCGGAAAGCTCCAGGTGCATCTCATCCTTCAGGAACGCAACCACTTCTGCCGGGGTCTGATACCGGGCAGTGATCTTCTTTGCCAGGGCATAGAGAATATGGCGCTCGGTAACCGAACCGCCCTTTGCATAGTTGGAAAGGGGCAGCACATCCGCATCAAAATCCAGGCTCAGGCCGTAGGGTGCTACCAAATCGGTAATATTCTGACACATCTTGCGGTTGCGCTCATTCCGCTTTGCCCGGTAAGGGGCGAAGAACGCATCCACAGCTTCAATATTCTGATGAGGAATACCGTGCATTGCCACATAAGCCACGCTCTTCTGGTCCGGGTTGTTGATCCGGCGACCGTTCAGGGCGGTCATAGACATATCCACACGGCACTCCACGCCGCAGGTCACAGGCATACCGATGACAGCAGCGGCTTCCAGAAATTCACGGATACCGGATGCGGAATCGTGGTCCATAATACCGGCTGTCTTCAGGCCGTTCTGCCACGCCATATACACCGCTTCGGTGGGATTATAGGGAGAGAAGGAATAGGTGGTATGGATATGGTTATTCACATAAACCGTATCCTCCGGGGCAGGCAATTCGCCCCGTTTGGTCTTATCAACAATTTCCTGCAATTCTTTTACGGTCATAGCTTCTTCCTCACTTCAGCATTTCCTGACCGCCGGTGACAGGCACTGCCTGACCGGTTTCATAGGTCTGCTCCACGATGTAGCAGATGGCACGGGCCACATCCTCTGCTTCACAGCCACGGTTCAGGGGCACCTTGGACTCATAGAACCGGCGGACATCATCCACAGTCTTGGCACCGGGCACCTTGCCGGCCTTCAGGTACTGCACAAACAGACCTCTTTCCGGATCGGACCACAGCGGGCCGTTCAGGAAGTTACCGGGGCAGACAGCATTGACCTTGATGTTATAAGGAGCAAGCTCCATTGCAAAGGACTGGGTCAGACCGATACCGCCAAACTTGGAGCCTGCATAGGCAAAGTTCTTGTTAGAGCCTGCCAGACCGGACTTGGAGTTTATTCCGATGATGTCCATCATATAGCCCGGTGCATACTGATGCTGAAGCTTCATCGTAGCAGCAGCATACTTGGTGCACAGGAAAAAGCCGGTGTAGTTTACAGCGGTAACCAGCTCAAAATTCTGCTTGGTCATTTCCTCCAGGCTGCCTGCACGGACGATACCGGCGTTGCTGATAAACACGTCCACGCCGCCGAAGTACAGCACGATCTGATCCATCATAGCCTTGACGGAGTCTTCGTCGGACACATTTGCGCCCACTGCCAGACCCTTGCTGCCAAACTCAGCAGCAGTAGCCTTGGCGCCTTCCAGGTTCATATCAACGATAACCACGTATGCGCCTTCTGCCACAACGGATTCCGCAATACCCTTGCCAAAGCCCTGGGCGCCGCCGGTGACCACGACCACCTTGTTGGCAAGCCGCTTGGCGCTGCCGCCAGCCAGGCTCACCTTAGAGCGGTAGCTCTCCACCTCCCAATTGACGATGAAGTCAATGAGGAAATCAGGCATCACACTGACGCCGCCAAAGGATTCTGCGTAAGCAACGACTTTGATGGCATCGATCATCACTTCCTGCGCAGTAGCAGCTTCCTGCAGTGTCATACCGCAGGAGAACATACCCAGACCCTTGGCAAAAATGATCTTGGGCTTATAGCCGTTTTCTGCCACGAAGGCGTCAAACAGCTCCTTGACCTGATCGCCGGTCACATCCTCGGGCAAAGACAGCTGCTTTGCCTTGGCATAGACGATATGGTCGGGAGAAAGGCTCTTGGTAGCAGGATCGTAACGAAGGATCTCGTTGTTTGTTGTAAACTTGACGATGGCAGGCTGATTCTCACCGTACAGCGCACGGATCACAGGAGAGATCGCCACCACCTTCTGAAGATCATAAGGAATTTCCTCCAGCTCCGGCTGACGGACAATGGCGTTTTTCAGCACGGTCATAACGTGCTGTGCCAAAGCATCCACGTCTTCTGTGGTCTCACCGGCAAAGAAGATGCCGTGGTTCTGCAAAAACAGCACCTGCACATCCTTACCGTTTTCTGCCTTGTAGGCATCCATCACCTTCTTGCATTCCAGCGCCAAAATGTAGCCGGGCTTGCAGGCATCTACCCAAACAGCATGGGGCAGCAGCTTTTTCATTGCCTTCGCACCCTCTTTGGAGCAGGTCAGGCCGTTGACGACGGTGGGATGTACGTGCAGAATATACTGCTGGGGGAACAGGTCGTGCAGCAGGGTTTCCACAGAAGGACGGCGGTTTTCACCGCGCTCACGGGCGTACATCATATCCTTCAGAACAGCCGCTTCTCTTTCCTCCTCATCAGCCGGATACTGGGCACTCCACATTGCGCTGAGCAGTGGGCGCTCCAAAACCACAAAATCTTCGGGCTTGATGGTTGCCAGCGCAGTGCCGGAGCCCTTGACCCACAGGCGATCAGCACTCTTAAAGGAGGTGTTGCCGCCGCCGGCCAGTACAAACTCCGGATCGGAACCGTATTTATTGGACATTGCGGCTAAGGCCGCAAGCTTTTGTGTATACATTCAACTGCCTCCTGTTTTTACACTCTCTTGGAGAGAACGTTTTCTTCGTATTCTTTGACAACAGCAAACCACTGACCGTCAGCGGGTGCGCCACAGCGGGCGCAGTACTCTGCCCAGATCTCGCCAAAGGGCATCGTCTTCATTTCTTCCTGTACGACCATCAGTTCTGTCCAGTTATCCGCATTCTGCATAGCAGTCAGATCCGGTGTGATCAGCGCCATCAGCAGTGCCTTTTGAACGTTGCGGAAGCCCACAGTCCAGGCAGACAGGCGGTTGATGGAAGCATCGAAATAGTCCAAAGCCATCTTTACACTGCCGTCCAAACCGCCGCAGCGGACGATCTCCTTGCAGATCTCCTTGGTTTCATCGTCCAGCAGGACCACGTGGTCGGAGTCCCAACGGATGGGACGGGTAATGTGCAGGGCGATCTCCGGGAAGAAGGCCAGCAGTGCGGGGATCTTGTCGCTGACCACTTCTGTGGGATGATAGTGACCGTTATCCATCAAGGGAATGCACTTTTCCTTGTTCATTGCTGCATAGCTCAGGGAGAACTCAGCAGAGCCAACAGTGTAAGCCTCCACGCCGATGCCAAAGACCTTGGATTCTACACAGGGCTTCACCTTGTCAAAATCGTAGGGCTCTGTCAAAATTGCGTCAATGGATTCCTTATAGCGCACTCTGGGACCCATACGGTCTGCGGGA
>CAZLLC010000043.1:0-12343 GCA_964560245.1 uncultured Oscillospiraceae bacterium
GCTGGGGGCTTCCAAACATCATTACGGCGAACACCGCCAGGAATGCCACCACCGCTATGCCGATCAGGATGTTTTTCGTTTTGGGGTTTAAGTTTACTTTCATATGGCTACCTCTTAATCGTTTTTCTGTTTGTGGGACAGTTGCAGACGCCGATCAGTTCTTCGCATCTCATATAAAACGCGCAATCGCCGCAGCCGCTGTTTTCGTCCTTTTGACCGTGGAAGCATTCACAAGGTTCTTGCATTTCCGTAGCAAAGGGTCTTCCGTCATCGGTGTGCTGCGGATGCTCCTTGAAGTTTGGGTATAGCTCCACCGGTTCTGCATATTGGGTGTGCCGATCGCCCTCCTCGTAAAATCCGTACCTGATCCGGAAGGTCTTTCCGTACGCGGTTATGACCTTGAACAGATCCCCTTCCCTGGGCTTCTTTTGATCGTCGCGGTCTTGTCCTGTGTCTATTTCCAATAATGTCGTAAACATCCTATTCTCCTTTCCGTGGGCGCATCCCAGAAGTTACAAATAAAAATCTGCCGCACATCATCAAGCTGACAATAGTGTAGCAGATCCTTTTGGGCTTGGGTACTACCTTAAAAACGAAAAAAAGTACAAACTTTTTTAAGGTCACCCGGTCCTTATATAACTTTTTAGGGATGTTTTGGATATATACATCAGAGGATGGCGGCAAATTCGCTCCGCTCCAGATTGCTTTTTTGCTTAATGATCCGGATCGCCTGTTTTACACCGGAAACCGACATATTCATTCTCGCCGCGATCTCCGCATCGGATAATTTGAACGCCGCAAGACGGGCGACCTCACGGTTTTGTTCCGAGAGGGCAGCGATGATCTGCCGCCCTGTGATCTTGCTGTCCAGCTTTGCCCAGTTTTCCACATAGATCCTGAACAGACGGTCTACCTCCTTCCACGCCGCTTCATCCGCGGCTCTCAGCCGAAGCTCTATCAGCCTGCCGATATTACGGCAGTACTCCGCAAGAATTCCGTAGAGCTTATCCGGCAGAGCAAGGGCGATGGCTCTGTCAATGTGCCGAATGGCCTGCTGATCGTTGTTCGTATAGTGATAGGTAACGGCGCAGGTCAGCCGCAGATAGATCTCTGCAATAACCGTATTGTCTGCCATGGCCTGGGAGATCATAGGCTCGATGGTTGCAGGCAAAAGCCCCATAAGCGCCAACCCCGAAACGCCCTTCAGTTCAAAGGTCTGTGAGGCAAGACCGGAGCCTGCAGCGTAAATATATCTGGTATAATACACCTTTGCAGCAGGTAACGTGTCCTTATGCAGCAGCTCAAAGCAACCGATCTTAAACCAGTCCGGGAAGTTTTCAACATCATACAGCATACTGTCAACGGCACATATGCAAAGGGTAACGATCTCTCTTTCAATGTCATTGTGTGCGTTCGCTTCGGAAATGTGGATCTTCGCCTTGCGCCACATCGTAAGGTCACCCCGCCAAATGGCGCACTGGGCAAGAAGCGTGCCCGCGGCAAGCACCGCATAGAAGCCGGAATGCTTCTCCAAAAGATAGTTCGCGCTCTCGTACACCTTGTCGATCTCACCTCTGGCGCAGGCGATCTCAGCTGACAGAAGTACCTGCGCTTCGTGGTTGCCCGCCAGCTCCGCAACGGCATTTTCGGCACAGCCGGGAGCATAATAAAGGTTTGTCATATACAGGAAGGGCGTCTTTTTCGGCATAGGGATATGGGCGGCAGCCTGTTTGGTCTGCTTCTGTTTCCCCGCCTTCGTCCTGCCGTCAACAGGGCGCACCGCGTCGGCAGGGATCATCCAGGCCGAGCCCCAACGTTCCGCGCCCAGGATCCTGCCCCTCTTGCAAAGATCCTGCACATTTCTTACCGATGTGTTCCATTTTTCAGCCGCCTGCAGTGCTGTCATCATCTTCATTTTTTCATCCCATCTTTTGCAAATTTAATATGCGGACAGCCGCATATTGCCTTACTGTCGTTATACTGCGTTTTGCCGCATATTATATAGCTGTGACTATACTGCGTTCTACCGCATATTATCCGGTTTCTATTATACTGCGTTCTTCCGCATATTGCAATAGGGTAAACCGATACTTTTTTTAAATCTAAACCGATACTTTTTTAAATCTAAACCGTTACCTTTTTAAAAATCTAAACCGTTACTTTTTTAAAATCTAAACCGTTACTTTTTTAAAAATCGACAGCAAAAAACGCAGCCCTCTGGCGTTGCAATTACAGCACCTTGTATCATCTGTTAATTATTGTTTCGCTTGCTACCGAAAGAGGTATGCACCAAAGGCTCCCCTCTGAGGGGTAAGCGAAGCGCAGTCGCGGTAGTGAATGACAGCCCGGTGGGCTGTCAGAGCCGCGACCGGGTGCTCCGCAGAGCACTGTCAGCGGTGAGGGACGAGCCGCTGACTGAGGGGTGGAAAAGGATCGTAACATTGTTTTTTTCACCCTTCCGACCTCGCTCCGCTCGGCCACCTCCCCTGCAGGGGAGGCTTTTTACTGCGGTAGATTATTGTTTACTGCAGAATAAACTGCAAAAATATTTGAGGGCACCTCTTGCGAGGTGCCCTTTGAGGTTACGGTTTAGCAGCAGCAGTTGTTGGTCTCGCAGCCGCAGTTGTTGTTGCCCCACTGGTTGTTGCCACAGCCGCAGAACAGAATCAGCAGGATGATGATCCAGCACAGGTTACCGCCACAGAAATTATTAGTATTGCACATATAAATACCTCCGAATGAAATTTTCCACGGCAAAGCCGCTCATTCCAAGATATTCCACAGCGCAGAAATTGTGCAGCGGTTCTTTTAAGGAATGATCTTATCCAACAAGCCTACCAGATAATCACTGCCGATCGCGGTCAGATTGTTTGTAAAGATAATATCATCCGCCCCCTTCTCCCGGGCAAATTCCACCAGATCTCCGGTCCAGTAGCGGTAGTCGATCTCATAAATGGTGCTGTAGTGATCCACCAGGTATGACATCAGCACATTGCCGTAGGACTCCTTCACCACGATGGCAACAGAGCCGTCAGTCACATCCGGATTGTAAAACTCCGCCAAGGGCTGATCCGCAGCTGCATAGGTATAGTACTTGGCATCGGCGCTTCTGTTGGACACATCGGTGATGATGTTCCAGCTGTAGCGGTTGCCCTTGGAATCTGTAAAATACATATAAGCATTGGGGGAGTAAGGATGGCAGGCGATCACCGTGTCCGGTGTATCTGCCAAAGCCTGATCCTTGTCGCAGGTGTTTTGGTACAGGGCGCCCAGATAGCCTTCAAACTCGGAGATCTCCCGCTCCTGCATGGTATAAGGCGTAATGCCCTTGACCTGGCAGAAGATTTCGTAGGCATAATAAGCACCGGGGCCGTTCCAATGCCAGTCCGTGCGGAAATACAGATATTCGTCCCGATGCTTCATCAGGTTATCGAAGCAATTCACCTGGATCACACTTTCGTCCATCTGACCGAATATTTCTTCGATCTTTTCCCCCTGGGGTACATAGGAGGAAAGCTGATCCACCACATCATCCGGGAACACCACGCCAATGGCGGTGGGGATGATCAGATCATACACAGCCGTTTCGCCCTCCAGCGCCTGGGCAACACTGCTGACAAGCTCTGCATAACGGGAAACGGAACTGCCGGAGGGGTAGCAGAACTCAAAGGCCATATTGTCCACGATGCAGGCCGCGCTGTAGCTGTAATAGCTGCCGGAGGTGCTGGTCAGCAGCGGATAGCCGTCCTCCCGCACGCCGGTGCATTTGATGCCGCCGGTAGTGCCGGTAATAGCCTTGGTTTCCTCAGGCGGCTCAGTGGTTTCCTCCTCCGTAGGCGGTTCGGTAGGTGCCTCGGTGGGCTCCTCTGTGGGCGGCTCCGTAGATTCTACCGTGGGCTCTGTCAAAGCATCCGTTTCCACCGGCTCGGTGGCGTCTGTCAATTTGGCGATGGCAGCTGCCGGATCGGCCATAATGGCTTTTGCGTTTTTATAATCATTGGAAACGCAGACGATAATATGCACGCCCTGATTCCAGATCTGTGCATTGTCGATCTTATCCACCTCGTCGGGGATATAGCTCAAAAACTGCTCGTGGACCTGCTTCAAGTGGGTCTGCACGCTGTCAAGCGCCTGCTCCACATCCGCTTCCGTCGCAACGGTGATCCAGGTCAGCTCGTCGGCATAGTAGCCGCTGCCGCTGTACATGGTCACCAGGGCATATTCCGGCAGATCAGGGAAGAAATTGGCGCCGCTCTCCCCTGTATCGGCAATGGGCGTGTCAAACTGCACCTGCTGCCGCAGGGCTCTGAATAAGTCGACCGCATCCACCTCCACAGGTGTTTTTTCCGGCTCCTGATTGCCGCAAGCCGTCATAAGCATTGCGCACAGCACAAAAATCAGCACTACTGTTTTCCAAACCTTCATCGTCTACCCCAACCTTTTCCTTCTACTATCAAATGCAGTATCCTTTTTTCATATGTTCCATTATCATATGTAAATTTATTATAAAGCATTCTGTTGCCCCCTGCAATCCCTTTTTCGACATTTTTCGACATATTTTCAGCTTGAATTCATAAAATCACATTAGCGTGTCCTGTTATCGCAAGGGTATATCCTTACTGCAAAATAGAAAATCCATAAGCGTCCCTGAATTTTTTGTCAAAAGCAGAAAAAGGACTTGACAAACAAGCCATTGTTGACTATAATTAGTCGTGCTTTGGACGATTAGCTCAGCTGGTAGAGCATGCGCTTGACGTGCGCAGGGTCAGCGGTTCGAGTCCGTTATCGTCCACCAAATATAAGCGCCACCCGTTGGGTGGCGTTTTTATTCAGTAAAAAATCAGGGAGAGGTTTTTGCCTCTCCCTGTGTTGATTTACTTCGTATAATCCAGGCAGATCCAGCCGCTGGAGATCTTACCCCAGGTGGTGGAGCCTACGCTCTTGGTTTCTGTTACCGTTACCTTGGCGCCCTTGTACAGGTAGCTAACGATGGAATTGGAGGTTCCGGCGCCGCTGCGTACACACAGGCAGCTGACATTTACGGTCTTACTCTCACCGCTGGCGGTGGTCTTGTCAGTTTCTTCCTCAGCTGCGCCGTCCAGCTGCACATAGTCCAGGCTCACCCAGCCCTTGCTGGTCTTACCCCAAGTGGTAGAGCCAACAGTTTTGGTCTTTGTGATCTCCACCGTTGCACCGGGATTCAGGAATCCGGTAATGGCATAAGATGTGCCCGCGCCGGCACGGATCCGCAGCACATCCTGAGAAATGACCTTGCCGGTCTGCGTTGTAGAGGAGCTGCTGCCGGAATTGGTATTGCCGGTAGTGGTTTCCTGGTCAGTGCCGGAATTTGAGCTGCTGGACTCGGTAAGCTTCACATAATCCATACTCACCCAGCCCTTGCTGGTCTTGCCCCAGGTGGTAGAGCCAACGGTCTTGGTTTTTGTAACGGTGATCTTGGTATTTTTACCGTATGTGCCCACGATGCCGTAGGTCACGCCCGCACCGCTGCGGACGTTCAGCACCGCGCAGGTCACCGTACCGGTCTGACCGGTGGTGGTATCCTTACCGGACTCCTCCGCCGTATCTTCATTCAGCTTCACATAGCTCAGGCTGATCCAACCGTTGGAGATCTTGCCCCAGATCATAGAGCCCACGGTCTTTTGCTCGGTAATGGTCACCTTTTCGCCTTTTTGCAGTGTGTCTACCGTTGCATAGCCGGTACCGGCGCCCTGACGGACACACAGATAGGGGTTTGCGGTCACCGTACCGGTAACTGCCGTGTTTTCAGCCGGTTTTGTGGTTTCCGGCTCTGTAGCCTCAGTTGTCTTAGCTTCTGTAGGTTTCTTGGTGGTTTCCGGCTCTGTAGGCTCAGTTGCCTTGGCCTCTGTAGGCTTTTTCGTGGTTTCCGGTTCCGTAGGCTCGGTTGTCTCAGGCTCGGTGGGCTCGGTTTCCTCCTGCGTCACAGATTCGTAATCTGTATACTGCAGGCAGATCCAACCGCCCTCGTACTGTCCCCAGGTATAGCCGCCATTTTCCGCCACCTGAATAATATCAAAGGTCTTGCCGGTATCGGCAATGCCGATGATCGCATAGTTGGTGCCGGGACCCTTACGAAGATTGACACCATTGGTGGTCACAGTGACCTTGATGGTATCCGCGCCCTCTTCCGGTGTAACAGATTCCAGCTCTGCCCAGTGGGCATACAGGGTCATACCGCTGTGCTTTGCTTTCAGACTTTCAACCTTCTTGCCGCCCACCTGCGCAGTGTACCAGCCGGTGAAGGTATAGCCATTGTAAACCGCCACGGCCTTGGGCTCAGCATCCTGCTTGGAATCATAGCCCTGGACGCTTTGACTGCGGGTGCCGCCATTGGCGTCATAAATAACATAGCAATAATTGGAGGGGGCTGTACGGGAATATTCCCCGTTCAGGTACATATTGGCCTCAGAAAGGCGGCGGCGGATCAGAAAATCCTGCACCGCGCCACCGGCACTGCACCAACGGGAGAATGCATCGATAACATCATTATCGCTGCTGTCGCTTATGATCGTCTGCAAAATATTCTGACCGTTGGTGATCCAGCCCGTTCCCATATTGTAGGAAAAAGACACAATAGCATCAAACTGACCCTGATTCAGCTCCAGGTTATAGGCATCGATCAAATATGTATTGATGGTCTGCTCTGTCACCGCCAGGTAGTTCCGCAGCAGAAGATCCGCTTCCTCCTCTGTAATGCCGTTTTCCTTGTAATAGCTGAGCATATCACTGGGACAGCGTGTGCCATAACCGATGGAATACTGGGCATAATCCCAAGAGGGGTATCTGATGAAGCCTTCTTCCAGCTTTAATATCTTGATCAGGTCTTCACTGACCGTCATTTCCGATGCCGCTGCAGCAGGTTGCACACACAGCGCAGCCGCGCTAAACAGCAAAACCAATGTCAGCACAAAGCTGACCACACGTTGTAACTTCAAATTTCATACTCCTTTCGTCGGCAATGTCTTTCTTTTCGGGGTTATTATAGCAGACAGCCCCTCTCATTTCAACCCCTAAAACGAAAAAATTACATTTTTGTTACTTTTATTTGGAACAAAAAGTTGCCATTTATGTATGTATAATCCATATATGGATAATTTTTCCAACTTTGCCACAAGATATTGTCCGGCTGACCTGAATATGATTACAATATGTAAGCTTATGAGATTGCATTTTTAATCGTTCTGTGGTAAAGTATTGTCACAATTGCAACGAAGAAGGTGAGTTTATGGCAAAAGCGCTGATCGCCATGAGTGGCGGCGTAGACAGCTCTGTGGCAGCACATCTTGCCCTTGAGCAGGGCTTCGAATGTATTGGCGGCACTATGCTGCTGTGGGAAAAAGCCGACCCAACCGCCGATGCCCGGGCTATAGCTGAACGGCTGGGCATTCCCTTTTCCGTATTTGACGGAAGGGCATTGTTTCGTCAGCAGGTGGTAGAGCCCTTTATTGCCGCCTACGAAGCCGGACTGACCCCCAATCCCTGTGTTCTTTGCAACTGCCACCTGAAATTTCAGTGGCTGCTGGAGCAGGCACTGAGGTTAGGCTGCGATCACATCGTCACCGGTCATTACGCCCGGATCGAAACCGATCCCCAAACAGGCAGAGCCCTTTTATACACCGCCCCGGACAAAGCCAAGGATCAATCCTATTTCCTTGCAGGGCTGAATCAGCATCAGCTGCAACATGCCCTTTTCCCCCTGGGTGGAATGACAAAGGAACAGGTGCGGCAAATTGCGGAAAATCAAGGCTTTATTAACGCCCGAAAGCGGGACAGTCAGGACATCTGCTTTATTCCCGATGGAGATTACAAGGTGTTTATGGAGCGCTACACCGGAAAAACCTACCCGCAAGGCGATTTTCTGGATCAAAACGGCAGTATCGTAGGCTGTCACAACGGCGCTGTGGGCTACACGCTGGGACAGCGAAAGGGCTTAGGGCTGGCAATGGGCGCGCCGGTGTATGTGTGCCGCAAGGATATGGAAGCAAATACTGTGACGGTAGGTCCGGAAAATTTGCTGTTTGCAAACAAGCTTTGGGCTGAAAACTGTAATTTTATCCCCTTTGACGAGCTGACCGCCCCTATGCGTGTCACCGCCAAAGCCCGTTCCCGGCACAATCCCCAGCCTGCCACTGTATATCCGGAGGAAAACGGTGGCATCCGCGTAGAATTCGACGACCCCCAGAGGGCCATCACCCCCGGACAGGCTGTGGTACTGTACGACAACGACCTGGTCATTGGCTCCGCCACCATCAAATCGGCAACGGACAATTGACAATTCATCTGATGCTGCGTTAAATCAGAATTAAGCGCAGCAAAGGCTCCCCTTTGAGGGGAGCTGGCAGCGGCGAGGTACGAGCCGCTGACTGAGGGGTGTTTTGCTGATCGTTCAGATTTCCACCCCTCAGTCTCGCTTCGCTCGACAGCTCCCCTCAGAGGGGAGCCTTTGGTGCATACGCCTTTCGATGGTGCGTTAAACAATAATTTACTGATCAAATAAATCAGAGGGCATCTCAGCCAGATGCCCTCTGATTTTGTAATTATTCAGCTTCTGCAGCGATCACTTCTGCTTCAGCAGGGGTTTCTTCCGCTTCAGCAGGGGTTTCTTCCGCTTCCACAGGCTCTTGAGTTGCTTCCACAGGCGCATTTTCCGGGGCTTCGATCACCGGGGCTTCCTCTGCCACCACAACAACTTCCTCTTCCTCGGGCAGCTTTTTCAGCTTGTTATAGGCAATAACGCCGGATATCAGGCTCCAGATGACCCAAATATGGAACACAACATCTATGATGGAATCGCTGGAAAAACCGCTGAGTACAAGCATACCCACCGTATCCACCACAAACAGCACCAAAGCAGCTACCAGCCAGCCCACCTTATTCTTCTTGGAGAAGATCCAGCAAAGCAGGTAGATCGCAACGATCACTGCCGCAATAACAAGCATAACAGTAAACAGGGATTTATCCATAAATTCCATTCCTGCCAGCTCATCGGCATAAAACTCTGCAGGATACATACCGCAGAAAAGCATACCTTCACCAACGATGATATAGGGAATAAAAGCAGAGAACAGGAAATACGAATTGCTTTGAGTAACAAGCAGAATGATGTTGATCACCGTGAAGAGCACGACCAGCATCAAATTTGATCTTGCGGAATTATATTTGTTTTGATAAAGAGTGCGCTGAGATACCGGCGCAGCCTGTTGGTTTTTAGAAAAGAAACTTGCCATAATACGAACTCCTCTTTAAAATTTATTTTTCGATTCGTGCCTGCAGGAACAGATTTTCTACAAGCCGTGTGATCTCCTCCGGCAGATATGCATAGCTGGTGCCGTTCTCCAGAACCGCATCATCCGGGTAGACTACCGGATTATCTGCCAGCACCGGATCCATATACTCCCGGGCGCCCTCAATGGGCGAGCCGTAGCAGATATAGTCCATATTGGAGCCGGAGATCACCGGATCACACATAAAGTTGATAAACAGCTCCGCCTCTTCTTTATTTTGGGCGCAGGTGGGCACACACATTGCGTCGATGAACAGGTTAAAGCCCTGATCCTCCGGCAGATAGAACCGCAGATCCGGGTTGTTCTCCATCATCATCACACAGTCACCGGCATAGTAGGCGGCGATCCAGGCGTTCTCCTCTTCCATAGCGGCGTAGACCTGGTCCATCACATACTGCCGTACCAGCGGGCGCTGCTTTGCCAATTCATCGGCGCACTGCTGCAAAAGCTCCTTATCCGTGGTATTCACATCGATCCCCAGCTTATACTGGGCAATACCGAAAGCATCCCGGGAATTATCAAACATCAGGATCTTTCCGGCATACTTTTCATTCCACAGCAGCTCCCAGCCGGTCACATCTTCTTCAGCCACATACTTGGAATTGTAGATAATGCCCACCGTACCCCAGGTATAGGGCACAGAGTACCGGTTATCCGGGTCATAGGCGGTATCCTTGAAGGCCTGCTGCACATTGGAATAATTGGGAATATTATCAAAGTCCAGCTCCAGCAGCATTTCTTCCTTGATCAGCCGGGCGATCATATAATCCGACGGGATGATCACATCCACCGTCAGACCGCCGCCGGACAGCTTGGAATACAGCGACTCGTTGGAATCATAGGTGGTGTAGTTCACATCGATATAAGGATAAGCCTCCTCAAAGGCGGCGATAATGTCCATGGTGCCGTCGCTGCCGTCGGCAATGTTCTGACCCCAGTTCATCACATTCAGGGTCACCTGGGTCTTCCGGTTGCTAAAGATCAGGAAACCGCAGCCCACCAGCAGGGCAACGACGCACACACCGGCACAGACCCGGCGCACTGCCTTCACGGTCTTGCTTTCCGAAACCGCCCGTTTTTCCTTTTTCTTCCGCTCGCCCCGGATCTGCAGCAGGTTCATCCCCACCATCAGCACGAAGATCAGAATGAACAGCAGGGTGAACATTGCATAGATCTTGGGATGAATGGGCTTTTTCGTATAGGAGTAGATCTCCACCGGCAATGTGATAAAACCGGAGCCGGTAACGAAATAGCTGATGACAAAATCATCCAGGCTCATTGTAAATGCCATAATGGCGCCGGAGATGATGCCGGGCAGGATCTCGTGGATGGTCACCTTGAAGAAGGATTGCACCGGTGTGCAGCCCAGATCCATCGCAGCATCCTGCATTGCGGGATTCATCTGCTGCAATTTAGGCATCACATTCAGGATCACATAGGGCAGACTGAAGGTGATATGGGCAATGAGCAATGTCCAAAAATTCAGACTGTCCTTCTGCCCCAGCATATTGCTGCCCACAAAGACAAACAAAAGCGAAAGAGAAATACCGGTAACGATGTCCGGGTTTGTCATAGGAATATTGGTCAGGCTCATAACCGCTTTGCGCAGCTTCGGCTTCAGGTTATAGATGCCCACAGCGGCAAAAGTACCGAAGGCTGTGGCAATAGCGGTGGAAAGGATGGCGATCAGCAAAGAATTGCCCAACAGCGCCAAAAGATCCTTGTCCTTAAAAAGCTGGACATACTGCTGCAGTGTAAAGCCCTCAAAGCTTGACAGGTTTTTGCCGGTATTGAAGGACGCAACGATCAGCACCAGCATAGGGATATACAAAAACGCGAACATCAGCACCGTCAGAATACGGTTGGCCTTTTTCATACCACAACACCGCCTTCCTCATCAGCGCCAAAGCGGTTCATAATGCCGGTGCACAGCAGCACCATCAGCATCAGCACCAGGCTCAGTGCCGCGCCCAAATTGGGATTGTTGCCGGACTTGAACTGCCGTTCGATCACGTCACCGATCAGCATGGTATCTGTTCCGCCCAGCTTTTGGGAAATATAGAAGGTAGACACCGCCGGCACAAAGACCATCGTCATACCACTTAAGATGCCGGGCAAGGACAAGGGCAGGATCACCCTGGAGAACACTTGTACACTGTTGCAGCCTAAGTCCTCCGCCGCTTCGATCAGCCTGTGATCGATCTTGACGATGATGGCATACAGCGGCAGGATCATATAGGGCAGGTAGTTATAGACCATACCCAGGATCACCGCGCCCGGTGTGCCGATCAAATTCAACGGACCGATATGCAAATAGCTCAAAAGGCGGTTGATGATGCCGTTGGTTTCCAAAATGCCCACCCAAGCCAGTGTACGCAGCAAAAAGCTCATACACATGGGCAGCATCACCAGCATATACAGGATCTTCTGCATTACTTCCTTCTGATGGGCGATAAAATACGCCACCGGATAGCCTAAAAGCAGGCAGATCACCGCAGAGATCAGTGCATAGCCCACAGAGCTGCCCAGCACAGGCAGAAACAGACTCAGATTCCGGATATTGCCAAGAGTGAAAGCACCGGTATCCGGATCGGTCAGGGCATAATAGCCCACCACGCCCAGAGGGATCAGGGTAAAGAGCACCATCCACAGGATATAGGGCGTGCTTATCAGCAGCGACTTATTCTTCTTCATCCCCGGCATCCTCCGTCAGCTCGTCGTACTCAGCAGAGTAGGAGCTGTAATCACCAAACATACCGGAATACTCACTTTTGTGCATAATGTGGATGTCCTCCGGGTTCAGCCGGATGCCCACAGTGGCACCCACAGGCTGGAAATCGGTGGTCTGGATCAGCCACTTAAAGCCCTTGAAGTCCACAATAATATCATAGTTCAGACCCTTGAAGGTCACAGCTGTGACCGTACCGGTCAAGTGCCCCTCCTGGGGCGGTACAAAGTCAATATCCTCCGGACGGATGACCACCTCCACCGGCTCCTTGGGCGCAAACCCCGCATCCAGG
>CAZLLC010000044.1:0-10159 GCA_964560245.1 uncultured Oscillospiraceae bacterium
GTCTGAAATCTGCGGATATTTTGATCGAGGGTGAAAATGCCTACGGCTTCCTGAAGGGTGAAAACGGTGTTCACCGGCTTGTCCGTGTCTCCCCCTTTGATGCCAATGCCCGCCGTCAGACCTCCTTTGCTGCCATCGAAGTCATCCCTGAAATTCAGGATGACAGCAATGATGTGGAGATCCGTGCGGAGGATTATGAAATGCAGGTATTCCGTTCCTCCGGTGCCGGCGGTCAGCATATCAACAAAACAAGCTCCGCTGTCCGTCTGATCCATAAGGCTACCGGTATTGTGGTTTCCTGTCAGACCGAGCGCAGCCAGTTCCAGAACAAGGAAAACTGTTTGAGAATGCTGCGCAGTAAGCTGGTGGAGATCAAGGAGCGGGAGCATCTGGATAAGATCTCAGATATCAAGGGCGTGCAGCAGAAGATCGAATGGGGCAGCCAGATCCGCAACTATGTGTTTATGCCCTATACCTTGGTCAAGGATACCCGTACCGGCTGCGAAACAGCAAATGTAAACGCCGTGATGGATGGCGCGTTAGATCCCTTCATCAACGCCTACCTGACCTGTCTTGCCACCGGCACCTGGGTTACAAAGTAAACATTTTTTACAGAAAAAACAAGATTTTAGCAATAAAGCTCTTGAAATTTCCAAACGGCTGTGATACAATGTTTGGGCTTATTATGAAATGATCCGCATATGCGGTTGATCTGTAATGCGGAGGGAGGTTACGAAAATGGAAGTTTTAAAGACAATTATGATCGTTGTTCAGGTGTTGATCAGTGTCGGTCTGATAGTGATCGTTCTGCTGCAGTCCGGTAAGGAATCCGGTCTGTCCGGTGCGCTGTCCGGCAACAACGAGACCTATATGGGCAAGGGCGGCAGCAGCACGCTGGACAAGAAGCTGGCTTCTGCTACCAAGTGGGTCGCTCTGGTTTGGGTGGTTCTGACTCTGTGTCTGTGCCTGCTGTAATTCAATAATCGCACAAGACTGCCCAAGTGTCCTTCCGGATACTTGGGCAGTTTTATTGCAAGGAGAAAACCACCGGCGGTGGTTCCAAAAAGCTTTAGCTATGCCCAATCCCGCCGCAGCGGCAAGCCTCCCTCTGATGAGGGAGGTGGCACGGCGCAAGCCGTGACGGAGGGAGAGAAACAAGAAGGGGAATATTCTCTCCCCTTGGGTGTATACATAACCGCATCTGCGGTAGTAGGGCAGAACACGCAAGCGGAAGAAAACTCGATGAGCCTATAGGCTCGGATAGCAAAGGGCCCTAAGGGGGCCTGTGCATACCACCGGCACGGTCGGTGGTTATGATTGTGTGGACATTGGGCAGATTTTATGGTAAGATAAGAAAAATATTTTTGGAGGTGCTTCTATGGAAGCGAACAAACTGAAGGGCTTAAAGCCGGAAGCGGTTTTTGCCTATTTTGAACAGATCTGTGCTGTTCCCCACGGCTCCGGTAATACCAAGCTGATCAGCGACTATTTGGTAAGCTTTGCCCGTCAGCAGGGGCTTAAGTATATTCAGGATACACTTAACAATGTGATCATTTTCTGTCCCGGAACTTGCGGAATGGAGGATCACACGCCGGTGATCCTGCAGGGTCATATGGATATGGTCTGCGAAAAGGACGAAAGCTGCCCCATTGATATGGAAAAGGAAGCCCTGGAGGTAGCCACCGACGGTGATTGGGTCTATGCCAACGGCACCACCTTAGGCGGTGATGACGGCATTGCTGTTGCTTACGCACTGGCGCTGGCTGCTGATAAGACCATTGCCCATCCGCCGCTGGAGATCGTGATCACAGTGGATGAGGAGACCGGTATGTACGGCGCGGCAGGCATTGATCTTTCGATGCTGAAAAGCAGAACGCTGATCAATATCGATTCCGAGGACGAGGGAATATTTACGGTTTCCTGTGCCGGTGGTGCCCGTGGCAGCATCCATCTGCCGGTGGATCGCCGTGCTGTTTACGGTCCTTGCGTCAAGCTGACGGTGGAGGGGCTGCAGGGCGGTCACTCCGGTGTGGAGATCCATAAAAACCGTGCTAATGCCAACAAGGTGATGGGGCAGTTCCTCAGCCGTGTGCAGGAGCTGATGCCTGTGTGCATCACCGGTCTTACCGGCGGAGCCAAGGATAATGCCATCCCCAGAGCCTGTCAGGTAACACTGGTTGCTATGGGTATTGGTCTGGAGCGCATCAACGATATTGCGGAAAATCTGCAAAAAGAAATCCGGGCGCAATTTGATGAGCCCGATGCCATCGTCCGGGGTGACGATGTGGATGCTTTGGGCGGTAATGCCCTGTCTACGGCAGACTCTGCAAAGGTCATTGCGCTTTTAAACGATGCGCCAAACGGCGTGCAGGTGTGGAGCAAGGATATTGAAGGACTTGTTCAGACCAGTTTAAACCTGGGTATTTTGGAGCTGCAGGATAAGCTGCGGTTGACCTTTGCGGTCAGAAGCTCCGTCAATCAGGAAAAGCGGGAACTGCTGGATCAGCTGAAGGCTTTGGCGGAGCAATACGGCGCTGTCTACAGCGAGACCGGCAATTATCCTGCCTGGGAGTATAAGCAGGAATCCCACCTGCGGGATACCATGGTCCATACCTATGAGCGGATGTTTGGCAGCAAGCCCCAGGTGGTGGCCATCCACGCAGGTCTGGAATGCGGTCTGCTGTCGGAAAAGCTGCCGGGTCTGGACTGCGTTTCCATCGGCCCCGATATGAAGGACATCCACACCAGCCGGGAAAGGCTGAGCGTGCCCTCTGTGGAACGCACCTGGAACTTCCTGCTGGAGGTACTCAAAAATCTTTAACTCGTTCAGTGTGTTGCAAAACACAGCTGAAAAGAAAAACAGCCAAAGGAAACTGAATATAGAAGCCCCCTTGATTTCCAGGCGATTGGAGATCAAGGGGTATTTTTTATAATATAGAAAGTACATTTAACATACTTTGGTCAAATAAAATCGTAATAGCTCTCAATAACTGTTGCTACACACGACCGCTGCTTTTTGGAGAGCTGTCGGTATTGCTCTATAATTTTGCCTTCATCGTCGTTTAATTCGTATGTGGAAACATTTTCGATTTTTCTTCGGATCAGCGTATGACCAATCAAGTAATCCACAGAGGTATCAAAGTAATCCGCAATGCGGATCAGGGTTTCAATATCCGGTTCAATATTATGATTTTCGTACTTATTGATAGATTGTTGGCTGACACCGATCGCTTCAGCAAGCTGTTTTTGTGATATAGAAGCGGTTTCGCGGAGTTCCTTTAAATTTTTAAGCATTGCAACAACCTCCTTTTCTATATCGTAACAACTGTAGTTTGTCAAATAAAACACTTAAAATTAGTTATTGCAAACAACTGCGGGTTGTTATATAATGGTCTAACAAAATATAGGGAGGTAATCTTTTATGAAACTAAAAAGAATTCTATCTTTATTTCTATCACTAGTTCTCTTGTTTTCAATATTACCAATCACACCTATCGTAGCAAACGCAGCTACTACGATGACAGAAAGCACATTTAACTCCAAGTTAAATACTTTCAAGAACAATGTGTATAAGAACGGATCCACATATGCGGATAACAGTTCTGGAACTTTGGGGTATCAATGTTTCGGATATGCAAATTATCTGGCGAAATACATATATGGAAGTTATCCTACTTCAAAAAACACGGGATTAACCGTGAATACAGGATGGGAACTTACTCGTGGTGCTTCCGCAATTGATGATTTACATATTGGAGACATTGTCAGATATAGATATAGCAATTCGTACTATATAAACCATTCTATTTTCATAACAGGTATCGACGGAGATACTGTCTACTATACTGACGCAAATGCCGATGGATACAACACTGTCAAATGGGGCAATAAAACGACAAAATCTGAGCTCAAAACTAATGTAGCAAAGTATTTAAACGATCAAAAAGGTAAGCTAACGACGCAGAAGGGTTTTGTCGCTCATTATACCAGTTGGAAAGATACTCCCGTTCTTTCTATAAAGTATAATGCAAACGGTGGAACAATTCCTAATACAGACATTACAGGGTATACATACAAAGTCACAGAAAGCGCCGGCGTGAATATGCGCAAAGGAGCCGGAACTAGCTATGATGTGGTTACAACCTTAACAAAAGGAACTACATTTTCAGTTAATGTCACTGATACCAAGACAGCAAATGGTTATACCTGGGGTAAAACGACCGTTGGTAGTAATACAGGATGGGTCGTCATTTCTGATTTTGTCTCAAAAACTGCCACATTAAGAGCATCGAGTTATTATTTGAGTTCTTCTCTGGTATACAAAAGCAGCTCCTCTGCTGTACTTGTTCATGAAATGACCTATGGTGAAACATCTGCAAATGGTTTATACAACGCATCGACATTTGGGCTCACAAGGGAAGGATATACATTTACAGGCTGGTCTCTGTCAACTGAGGGCGATACGGTGATCGATCAAAATCAAGCCCTTACACCAGAGGAAATTGTTCCGGAAATCAAGGACGGAAGCAAGACGGTAACTCTCTATGCCATATGGGAGGAAAATACACCTGCAAGCATTGCACTGTCTTTCGATGCAAGTGGTGGCAGTGGCACAATGGATGCCATTAACGCCACCAAAGGTGATAGCATAACGCTTCCAGCAACGCTATTCACAAAAGAAAACCATTCTTTTATAGGCTGGACGGTTCAACGTGACGATGGCCTCTGGTACACCAGCGCAAATACATGGAGTGATGAAAGTACAATTGCAGCTCATGGTAATACTAAAAAAATCATTTCAAATGGTGAAACAATTGTTTTGGATTCGACTTTTGTAACAGCAAGCGGCGATCATGGCTATACTCTTTACGCCGAGTGGAAGGATAATAGCATTCAGAGCATTTATGTTACATCTATCGGAAATGAAGAAATCTATTACGTTGGAGACACCTTGAACACCGAAAACGTTAGTTTGTTAGTCAGTTATGTCGATGGGTCTTTTGAGATTGTCACTGAAGGTTTCAACTGCTCCCCGACCGCCCTATCTAATGAAGGCATAGAAACTATTACAGTTAGCTATGGCTCAATATCAACGACATACACCGTTCAGGTTACAAAGGCAAAAACAAGTAAAGCAAATGGTACTGGCAAGGCCGACAGTAAGGGTTATCTCCTGCCCAGCAGTTCTGCAAGCACTATAGCTGGCCAAGGTGTATGGGAAAGTGATTCTGTTCATGTCCTATGTAAGGATGGCAACTTCTACCTTACATTTATTCCATGGGGTGCAACATCTGTAACTTCCTCTAACAGAGTGTTGCTCTATTTGCCAACGAGTGCTGTAACAGTCTCTGGTACTATTCCTTCTGCTTCAGAATACTACTCAATGAACCCCACAGGAGAGAACAACGCCACAGTCAATTCCAAAGTATATGCATATCACAGAACAGATGGTGGTGCGACAGCTGTAAAGTACAACAATGTGGCATATACCACTATGGGACCCCTTGCCGCGGGAGATCGCGTAAAGGTCCTTTTTGAAATGGATGGCTATTATTGCGTTCAGACAGCTTCTTATACAGGATTTGTTGCCAAATCAGCAATCACTCTAGACAAGATCCTCTGTGGTATTTATGTTGATTCTCCGACAACGGACTTCTGTCTAACAGCAGAAAAAGGCAAGGAAATCGACACCAGTTCTCTGACTGTAGCAGGAACTTATTCGGATGGGACCAATCAAACAGTTATCGGTTATGAGATCGATCTGCCTGATACTACATCTACTGGTTTAAAGTATGCAACCATCAGTTATGGCGGTTTTACAACTTTTGTCCCTGTCCAGATTACTTCTCCGGTTATTACAGGAATATCTGTCAACACAAATCCCACTAAGGTTAAGTACACTCCTGATGAACAGTTAGATCTTACCGGTCTGAAGATCAATGTCGAATATGAAGACGGCAATGTAGAGATTGTTTCTCAGGGCTTTACAGCAAAAACTGAAGATTTTTCGGATACTGGTTATACCGCCGTTGTCATTGAGTATATGGGATTTGAGACACATATAGCTGTCTTTGTTTATGATCCGATTCAAGTCAAAACGCAGTCTGTAGATGGTTATATTGGCCAGACAGTAAGCGTTCCCGTTAGATTCAACTGCACATCAGATGATGTTGAAGTCTATTCTTTCCTTGCAAGTTTCTCCTATGATTCATCTAAGATGGAATACAGAGGCTTTACCTCTGAAGGAGTGTTGGATGCAACAAGATTGATTGTAAATCCCGACAGTAATAATAAGATTGTGGTCGCCTACGCTAGCGATACACACATCCCGGCTGACTCTACAATGTTGGAATTTCAATTCAATATCATTGATGAGGCCGTGGAGACAACTAATTATTCTGTATCCATCGATGAATGTACCATGTACGATTATGCATCAGAGCCGTTTATCCTTAACACTGAAAGTGGTTCTGTTAATAACCTCGGATTGGTCACAGTTAACTACGCAGTTGGAGAGGGTACAAATGCTCCGGAGCAGGTACAGGTGAAGTATGGTGCGCAGATTATAGTTCCAAATGTCAAACCTAATAAAGAAGGATATGAATTTGTAGGATGGTCTCTTTATGAATGTGCAGAGGATGCAGATTATTATATTGGTGATATTTTAGATTGTACAAACAATATTACACTCTATGCAGTATGGGAGATGGTTGTCAATGAGACTACAGTTAAATCTTGGTGTATTATCTTGGATGACAATATTTCTATGAATTTTTGCCTGAATATATGTGATGAGTTTGAGCAACAGACAACTGCACAAATTACAGTTGCAGAAACGGTATCAGATGTTCCAATAATAAAAAATGCGGAAGGAGAGTATATTGTATCTGTTGATTTAGCAGCTGCTCAGATGTCACAGCAGGTTCAGCTTACATTACTTAGAAATAATGTTATGGTTGAGACCAAAACTTATACTGCACGTCAGTATTGCGACACAGTTCTTGCTGATGATACCTATAGTCAGTATCACGCACTGGTGAAGGAAATGCTAAACTATGGTGCTATGGCGCAGTTCTATTTTGACTATGATACAGAAAACCTTGCTAATGATGGCATTGCCGATGTGGGTACAACCGCTGTTCCGGAAGTGGCAGAGGAATTGACTGTCAGCGACGATCTTGACAGCTTGAATTTCTATGGCGCAAGTCTTGTCTACCGGGATAAGATTGCGGTGCGGTATTATTTCACAGGCGATATGACTGGCGGTACCTTCACTGCAAATGGCAATACCTATATACCCATAGCCAAAGACGGCATGGTCTATGTAGAGATTGCTGACATTCTGCCCCAGGATCTAGATCAGCAGATCACATTGACTGTGACGGATGCAGAAGGCAATGAGCTCTCTGTCACCTACGGCCCAATGAATTACATCGTTCGCATGAACGAAAAGGGGAGCGACACTCTGAAAGCACTTGTGAAAGCACTTTATAATTACCACCTTGCAGCGAAAGCGTTGTAAGTGTTTTGACCGGATGGCGTCAGCCATCCGGTTTTCCCTTTATCAAACCCTTGATCCAAAGGATGTTTTCCTTTTTCAGGATTCCCAGCAGTGTCAGCAAACTGGGCAGCAGCAGAATATATGCAAGAGCTGACAAGATGCTGTTTGTAAGGAATTTGCTGATCATAATGGATAAGCCGGTGGCAGCGGCAGTGCCCAAAACGGTATAAACCTTAATGCGGATGCCGGCTGTTTTGATCAACAGCCACAAGCTTAGGATGAAGTTGATCAGATGGGTCACGAGAAAGCTGAAAAAGTAGCCCATCATTCCGTATTTTGGCAGCAGCAGAAACAGAAAGATCACATCCAGCAAGCTGGTGAAAATGTTAAATCTGACGCAGATCTTCTGTTGTCCCAGCCCTTTGTTCATCGCATCGGTCACGGAATCGCAGTAGAGCATAGGGATTAAAAAGGCATAAAGCCCCAAGTATTGTCCCGCTTCCAAATTGCCGTAAAGCCGGATGCAAAGCTCCTGTGACAGCAGATGCAGCAGTCCGCAGAACATACATCCGTATAGCATCGCCACATTGAGGCTCCTTTTGGCAAGATACCGGATGCGTACCTGACTGCCGGCGGCGGCGCACCGGGCCATTTCCGGGATCAGCAGCTCACAAAGACCAAAAAGAATGGCAGCCGGGAACATCAGTACCGGGAACACCATCCCGCATACCACGCCAAAGGTGGCAAGGGGATCGGTAGTTTTGGGGTACAGCGCCAGCCGTTTGGGCACCATCAGGTTCTCGGCGGTGTTGATGCCGGCTTTCAGATCGTCAGCCAATGCAAGGGGCAGGGCAGTGTCCAGCAAGGATCTGCGGATCGGAAAGGGCTTAGCACTTTTTGCTTTTTCACAGATGCGCAGAATGCTCAGCAGGATCAGTGTGACGCAGGCGCCGGCGCTGCTGCCCAATATCACACTCTGACAGGCTTTTGCTGGGTCGCTGTGAGCCCAGAAGGTCAGTGCTGAAGCTGTGACCGCCATAGAAAAAAGCTGCTCAGCCACCTCTACAGCCGCCAGTGTGCCGATACGCCCGGCAGCGGTAAAATAGCCGGTCATAACACCGCACAGACAGCTTACCGGCAGAAAGCAGGCAAAAAGCCGGATCGCTCCCACCGTTCGGCTGTCACTGATCCAGTTTTCTGCCAAAAATGGCGCAAATATGTATAAAACGGCAGCTACTGCACCGCTGCATATGATGCTGTACAGAAAGCAGCCGGACAGCACGCAGGATACATTTTCCGGTTTCTTTCTGCCTAATTGGGCGGCAGTCAGGTACATTGCGGCAGTGCGGATACCGGCAGTGCCTGCGGTCATAGCTAAAGAGCCGACGGACAGTACAAGCTGCAGCAGACCAACGCCTGCTGCGCCGATCTTGCCGGAAATATAGACCTGAAACGAGGTGCCGACCAGCCGCAGCAGCAGATTGACACCGGTCAGCAGCAGCGCGCTGTAAAAGATGGGCGATTTTTTATGCAAAAAGATCCCTCCTTGTCCACAGGGTATGCGGACAGGGAGGGAAATATGTTCAGTTCCATTCAGTGCAATGTGCTGCAAGGGGGCATTCGGCGCATTTGGGTGCTCTGGCGGTGCAGATTTCTCTGCCGAAAAGCACGATCCGGTGACAGAAATCGCTGCTTTCCTCCGGGGGCAGGATGGCGCGCAGCTGCTTTTCCACCTTCTCCGGATCGCTGCCGGTGGAAAGTCCCAAACGGCGGCAGATGCGGATGCAGTGGGTATCACAGACCACACTGCCGGGAATGTTGTACAGGTCGCCCAGCAGTAAATTGGCGGTCTTTCTGCCCACACCGGGCAGCTTCAGCAGCTCGTCCATCGTACCGGGGACTTTGCCGCCGTGGTTTTCCAAAAGCATCCTGCAGGAAAGAACGATGTCCTTTGCTTTTTGTCGGAAAAAGCCGCAGGAATGGATATACTTTTCAATGTCTGCCACTTCCGCTGAAGCCAATGCCTCTAATGTGGGATAGGCGGCAAACAGCGCCGGGGTCACCAGATTGACCCGGGCATCGGTACATTGTGCCGACAGCCGCACGGCGATCATCAGCTGATGATCTGTATCATAGTGCAGGGCACAGGGGGCATCCGGATAGCGGTTTTTCAGTATTTCAATGATCGACAATACTTTCTTCTTCACAGCCAACACTCCTTTTTCAACATTTTATCACAAAATGGCGCTGTTGAAAAGTCTTTTGTCACAGGGATAGGCTGTTGAGGATAGAATGAAGCAGCGTGGAATCCGGTCTGTAGACCATCTGCGTGGCTTTTGGGGCGGCAATAGCCGCCCCGGCTTTGTTTTGGGGCGTCACTAAAAAACTTTTTGCCGGGATGCCCAATCTTTCGCCCCAACTCTTCAGTTTGCAAAACGCGAAATACACAAAGTATGTCTGCGTTTTGCTAACTTTGATTTGTGTCAAAATCTTTGGACACCCAGCTAAAAACTGTTTTTAGAGCCGCCCCGGCTTTGTTTTGGGGCGTCACTAAAAAAACTTTTTGCCGGGATGCCCAATCTTTCGCCCCAACTCTTCAGTTCGCAAAACGCGAAATACACAAAGTATGTCTGCGTTTTGCTAACTTTGATTTGTGTC
>CAZLLC010000044.1:10259-12242 GCA_964560245.1 uncultured Oscillospiraceae bacterium
TTGGACACCCAGCTAAAAACTGTTTTTAGAGCCGCCCCGGCTTTGTTTTGGGGCGGCTATTGCCATTGGCTTCTCCTCAAGGAGAAGCTGTCACCGAAGGTGACTGATGAGGTGTGCGGCAGGACCTTGTTTCAAAGGAAGGATTACGGCGAAAACGTAGTGCGGTAACACCTCATCCGTCACGGCTATGCCGTGCCACCTTCTCCTCCAGGAGAAGGCTTTTGGATTGCTATACATCAGACTGTGCGATGATCTCGGCGCTCAGGGCGGAAAGCTCATAGGCTGTTCGTTCAATAGCGCCATCTTCTGTGAGTTTGGTATACTTGCGGCTTTGCAGCCGTCCCCGGATGCTCAGATAATCCCGTATGTGACAGGTGGAAATATCCTGTGCTGTCCTGCCCCACAGGATACAGGGCAGGTAATCGGCCCTGCGGAAAGCGCGGGGGACAGCCAGCATCACATCGCAGATCTCCCGCCCCAAAGGGGTGCGGCGGTAGGTAGGCTCCCGGCAGACAGGTCCTTCCACATAGGCTTCGTTGATGGGCTCGCCGTCCTCGACGGTGAGCTGTGTGGCATAGACGAAGATCAGCAGATGCCGCAGACCGTCCTGCCGCAGATTGTGGGATCGGATCTGACCGGTGACGGTGAGCATAGAGCCGGTAGTGGGATCAATGCCTAAAATGATATGTTCCGGAACGATCACCGGCAGCTGATCCACCGCGCCGGACAGGCGTGGGACTTCCAAAATGAACCGGTAGAAGCGCCGGTCGTGGTTTTCGTGAGAGAATTGGGGTAGATTTTGCAGATATCCGCGTAGAGTAATGCTGTTATGTTCCATATTACCACCTCGAAATGCAGTGTATGGAACAGCCTATGTAACAATTATTAAAATAAGAACAGGCGTTTTGCAAAACACAAAACGCCTGCATTTCATTTTGCTTTACATATGCACAGCAGATACCCCAAGGTCATACCAAACAGGTTCAAAATGATATCGTCCACATCAAAGCATCCAAGCAGGGTGAAAAGCTGAATGGCTTCCACCGCCAAAATGGTAAAAAAGCAGGTCAGGAAAAATACAAAAAAATTCCTTTGCTTTTTAAAGATCCGGGGCAGCAGATAACCGGCAGGAATAAACATCACCACATTGCCCACCAAGTTGATCAGGCAGTGGGCAAAGCTGGAGGAATTGGGGTAGTGCAGGACGATGTTTGTGTAGCGGGTGATGGTGTCAAATGGCTTCAAACATAGATTCTGCTCCACCATCTGCCAGTAGGTTTTTCCCTCTACCCAGCCTTGTGAGCGTCCAAACAGCAGCCAAAGCATCAAAGCCGCGTATACAAGAAAGAGCAGCCGCCAAAATGGCTGGGTATTTATTTTCTTTTTCCGTTTTGCCATAAGGGGCTTCCTTTCTCTTTTATTTTCTTCTGGGCTTGTGACCGCGCACAGGGGGCTTTTTCGGCAGATGCGGTGGCGGTGTGTGCTTGGGACGGGGCGGGATGGCACGGATCAGGCACTTGGGACCGGAACCGATCAGATCCTCCCGGTGGGCTTTGATCAGCGCCTCACGGACAAGATAATAGTTCTTGGGATTGCGGTACTGGATCAGCGCCCGCTGCATAGCCTTTTCGTGGGGGTCTGTGGGAACATAGACCTTTTCCATTGTACGGGGATCCAGCCCGGTGTAGTACATCACCGTGGACAAAGTAGAGGGCGTGGGATAAAAATCCTGCACCTGCTCCGGATTGTAGCCCATATCCCGGATATATTCCGCCAGCTCGATGGCTTCCTTCAGGGTAGAACCGGGATGGCTGGACATAAGGTAGGGCACCAGGAACTGGTTCATGCCGTACTGCTTGTTTAAGGCGAAATATTTATCCACAAACCGGTTATACACGGCGTTTTTCGGCTTGCCCATACGGGAGAGCACCGCGTCGGATACATGCTCCGGGGCAACTTTCAGCTGGCCGGAGATGTGGAACT
>CAZLLC010000045.1:0-12225 GCA_964560245.1 uncultured Oscillospiraceae bacterium
GGATCATAAAACCACGGATGACCCGATGTAAGATCAAGCCGTCATAATAATTATGATTGGCAAGATCAATAAAGTTATACACACTCTGAGGTGCAATATCCGGGTACAGTTCGCCTTCAATTACACCGCCGTTTTCCATTGTGATCTTAAAAGTAGGATTCATATCAGTAACGCTCCTTCATTGCGCGGTCAATCTGACGCTTGGCGTCACGCTCTGCCGCGGATTGTCTTTTATCGTAGAGTTTTTTGCCTTTGCACAGACCAACCTTGATTTTGACACGGCTGCCTTTGAAATAAACACTCAAGGGAATCAGAGCAAAACCGTCTTGTTTTACCTTACCCAAAAGGCGCATAATTTCACGCCTGTGCATCAAAAGCCTGCGGGGTCTGCGGGGATCTTGGTTGAATCGATTGCCGTGATCGTAAGGGGAGATATGCATCTGATTGAGTAGAAGCTGACCGTCTTTAATGCCGCACCAGGCATCCTTCAAATTCAAATTGCCCTGTCGAATGGATTTGACTTCCGTGCCGCAAAGCTCAATGCCGGCTTCCATTTCTTCTTCAACAAAATATTCGTGGTAAGCCTCCCGGTTTCGGGCCATTACCTTGATAGATTCTTTTTCCAGTCTGCACACCTCCTGTTCCAGTACATTATAACACCGTTGTCAAGTTACTTAAACAAGAAATCTGTAAGATTTTGAGGATCATCAAATGCAAAATCACACAGATCTGTCATTTCCTTAACGATATCCGGACAGTTCTGCCGTCCCCATCCGGCAAAGGCGATGGGGCAGCCGACCTTTGATGCCATTTCCCAACCGGGCTTCATATCATCCACCACAAGCAGCTGGTCAGGTGACAGACCATATTGCGCCATTATTCTTTTAAGCGGATATGCGTTTGGCTTTCGATGATGTTCCGGCAGATCCCAGCCAAATATAAGATCCGGCTGCAGCCCGATCAGGGCATTATAATCCCGGCTGATGGTTTCCTTTGTGGAATGAGAAACAACGCACACAAGCCCACCTGCTGCCTTCTGCTGCTTAATCAGAGCATCTATACCGGGGAATATGTGGGGCATATGGTCTTTGATATATTCTTTCCATCCGGTATATTCCTGAGTAAGCTCCTGATCGGTAAAACCGTACCTCTGCCGGCACATTTCCACAAAGCCCATATGGTAGCAGCCTTCTGTATATTCTGTCAGACTGATTGTTGTACCGGGTCGGAATTGATCCAAAATATAGCAAAAATAGGGATAATTGACTGTGGCTTCACTTTGCACCACGGTATCGTCGTGGTCAAGAACAAGACAAGGGAATTTTAGCATCGTATCACTGCCTTTCTTCTTTGATCATTATAACAGGTTGATCTTTTACGCACAATATAAATTTTTGTTGGAAATATAAAGAAAATCCGATATAATGATGTTATAAATGAAGGGGGAGGCAGACTATGTCAATCGTAACATTTTATCGCGGTCATTCCAATCCGCCTAAAACCACACAGGGAGCGCATTTAGGCGCAAATGCCATTATTACTTGTAACGGAAGGCTTCTGCTTGAAAAAAGACGGGATTGTGACCTTTGGGGGCTTGTTGGCGGCGGTGTAAAGAAACAGGAAACACCGTTAGAGGCTATTACCCGGGAAATATATGAGGAGCTGGGGCTTCGGGTAAAGAAAGAGGAATTCAGTAAGCTGGGCGTTTACGGTGAACCGGGTCGAATCGCAGCCTACCGTGATGGCAGCATATGGCGTATGGTCGTGGTGGTGTTTTCCTTGGAACTGGAAAAAGAGCCGGATATTGTGATCAGTTCAGAATCGCAGGATATGCGCTTTTTTTCAAAGGACGAATTGAAAAATATTGAGATCGTTGTGACTCACAGCGATATTGTGGAGGATTGGTTTATAAACAAATAAAATAATTCAGCGATGAGCCGCTTGCTTGTCGCTGTTTTCATATTTGTAAGATTTTTTTCTGTAGTGTAGTCTAATATGTGAGAGGAGGCGGTGAAATAGTGGATTTTGAACAGGTATACCGAAAGTATTTTAACGATGTTTTCTTATATATCAGCAGATTATCCGGTGATCTGCATATTGCAGAAGAAATAACCAGTGAAACATTTTTAAAAGCTCTGACATCTATAAATAAATTCCGGGGTGAATGTGATGTTCGTGTTTGGCTTTTTCAAATTGCTAAAAATACATATTATACATATAGATGGGAACAATGGGTATATATTCGTAGAATACTCTCAGGAAGCAATCGATATAAATGGGGAGTCTGTTTCCGGAAGTTGGGGCATTCGTTCTTTGTGGGAAATAGAAAAGAATGAACAAGGTAATTGGATTGTTGTGAATATTAAGGAACATCCATAAATCGCGAAGTGGTGCAGCCTGATGGCTGCACCACTTTTGTTTAATGTTGATAATTTGATTTTTTCTGTTGGTAAATACTCCAAAGTCTTGCAAGGGTGGAGGAGATCAGGACACCGACAGCGATCAAACCGGCAATGCCAATAGTTTCTTTGCCGTAGGTACTGAAGCCTGCCATATCTCCATTCATTATTGCGGCAGTAGTGCGGTAAACACCGGCACCGGGCAACAGGGGAATGATGGAAAGGACCAAGTAGGAGATGGCCGGCTGCTTTCGAATTCTTGCCATAATTTCCGCGTAAGCAGCGGCAAAAACAGATGCGCACAGACAGGCGGTCATCACATCAAATCCCAAAAATGGAAGTATGCGGTACACGACCCAAGTCAGAGAACCGCCCAATGCGCCCAGCAAGACATTTTTTCCGTGGATATTGAACAGCACCGCAAAGCCGCAGCAGGCAATATAGGTCGTCACTGTTTCCAAAAGCAAAGAATGCTGAACAGAGCTGTTGGAAACTGTCACATTTCCAAATAACTGCGCCACACGCCAGGCAGCGCCTGTGCCCAGCGCAATGGCAACACCGATCAAAAGCACCTGTACGATACGATTGATGCCGGAGTTGGTGTCACCGTAAATAATATCCCGCATCGCGTTGGTAAAAACCAATCCGGGAACAAGCAGCATCAGTGAAGATATGATAGCACCATCTGTGCTGACGGTAAAGCCCAGTATACCGGACAGATACGCGGTAAAGGCGATCACGAAGGCGGAGGCAATGGTGGTAAAAAAGGTATTGACCTTCATCTTGCCTAACTTCAGGCTGATAAGACCGGCAAAAAGGGCACATACAAGGGAAGTCAAGGTATCAATAGCGCTGCCGCCATATACGAGTATAAAGCCCGTACCGCCTATAATATGCCCCAAAAGACTGATCATTGGAGAATAGATACGAATGGATGATCTGGTTTCCTGCAGCCACTGCATAGCTTCTTCAGGTGCAGGCTTTTGCTCACAGATCCGTCTGCTCAAATTGTTGTATTTTTCAACAGCTTCCATATTGTTGCCGTGATGCCCAATTCGACGCATCCGTGTAAGAGGCTGCCCGTTTTCCGGTTCTAAGCTGACGATCAGGTTGTTTGGAATAGCAAAAACTTCAACGTTTTCACCGTAGGCATTGAAAATGCGTGTGATGCTTTCCTCCACCCGATATGTTTCCGCGCCGCTCATAGCAAGCAGGTATCCTAATTCAGTTGTAACATCCAGTAAGCCGCGATAATCCATCGGTGTATCCTCTTTTTGCAGATTTGCGTTACAAGTATATCATAACATTGGAAAATTACAAGGATGTTTTCAGGCTTTTATTTACGGACAAACAGAACGCCTAACGTGCCGGGGCCACAGTGGCAGGAAACGGTGCAGCCGGCTTGATTCCAGTAAATGTTCTCAAAATCGGCATATTCTTTTACTGCATCAGAAACAGCGTTCAGACACTCGTCGGATACAGGTGTTCGGGTTACAAAAAGAGTATCCCGAACCAGATCGTCCCGATTTGCGATCCGATCCTTTACATAAGTGGCCAAGCACTTGGCATAGTTGCCTCTGTACTTCTTAACGACGCCCATTTTACCGTCCTTGACCTCAATGCAGGGTTTCAAATTCAGCAGATTAGCACCTAATGCCACAACGGCAGAGCAGCGACCGCCCTTGACCATATAATCCAGCCGATCCAGCAAAAAGCTTGCTTCCACCTTGCCGGTGAAGTCCTGCAGCTTCTGATGCAGCTCATCCAGGGTTTCACATTCCTGAGAGAGCTCACAAGCCTTCAGAACCACAAGACCTTGACCGGTGGAAAGATTTTTGGAATCTACTACCCGGACATTGTCAAAATCTTCGGCAGCAAGACAGGCGTTTTGGTACGAGCAGGACATAGAAGCGGAAATGTTGATATGGATAACGCCGTCGTAATCAGATGCGTATTTTTCAAACCACTGGGCATATTCGCCAACACTGACAGCTGCAGTGGAGCACAAGGCGCCACCGGATGCTACGTGATCAAAAATTTCCGCGGGGGTGATGGTGATGCCGTCAGAATATTCCTTTCCGTCCTTCACAACGGTCAGGGGAACGATGGTGATGTCATATTTTTCTACTAATTCTTTGGGCAGATCACAGGTGCTATCGGATAAAACTTTGATTTTCATATGCTTTTTCTCCTTTTGAAAATAGTTAAATTTTTTTCTTCATCATAATGCAGTTGGGTTCAATATTATTGGAATTCAGGTAATTGGCACCCCAGTCACGCATAGCCGTCAGTACAGGCATCAGGCTGAGCCCCAGCTCTGTCAGAGAGTATTCCACCTTTGGCGGAACGATGGGGAAGACTTCACGGTGGATCAGCTTTTGGGATTCCAGTTCCCGCAGCTGCTGGGTCAGCATCTTGGGTGTGGCGTTTTCAATGACCTTCCGCAGCTGGGAAAACCGCAGCTTTCCCTGAGAAAGATGCCACAGGATCAGCGCTTTGTATTTACCGCCGATCAGGTCCAGTGTGGTTTCCACGGGGCAATTGGTTTGTTCATTCATTCGCAGACACCTCACAGTATCAAAAAGGGTAGTATGTAACAAAAAGGTGCATACTTGCTTTTTGGGATTACGATGATAAAATAATATCATATACAGGCTTAGCCGTCAAGAGGAGGGAACATATGAGAATTAGGTTTACAGTTGGCGGAATGAGCTGCGCGGCCTGTTCTGCCCGTGTGGAAAAGGTAACAAAGCAAGTGCCCGGTGTTACGCAGGCAGAGGTGAATCTGCTTGCCGGAACGATGGTTGTTGAAGCCCAAAGTGATGCGGTAATACAGCAGATCATTAAGGCTGTGCAGGGTGCAGGCTACAGCGCCAGCACAGAAAAAGAGCCAAAGAAAGAAGCAGTACCAAAGGAAACCCAAACTTCTGAAATGAAAAAGCGGATCTTATGGTCTGTATTTTTTCTTGCGGTTTTGATGTATTTTACAATGGGGCATATGTTAGGATTGCCGTTGCCTGACTGGTATTGCGGTACGCAAAATGCTCTTGTTGCGGCACTTCTGCAATTCTTTTTGACCTTACCGGTGGTCCTGCTGAACCAGTCGTACTATTCAAAGGGCTTGAAGGCACTGATCAAAAGATCGCCCAATATGGATTCACTGATCGCTGTGGGCTCCGGTGCGGCGTTGGTCTACGGCATTTTTGTATTGTTCCGGATGGCTTTTGCTTTTGGTGAAATGGATCTTGCAACCGTTGAAAAGTATAAGAATGATCTGTATTTCGAATCTGCTGCAATGATCCTGACACTGATCACTGTTGGTAAATTCCTGGAATCCAGAGCCAAAGGAAAGGCAGGAGATGCAGTCCGTCAGCTTATGGATATGGCGCCTAAAAGTGCTACTGTTGTTCGTGACGGAACGGAAGTGGTTTTACCCATCGAGCAGGTTTGTGTTGGGGATATTGTGGTGATCCGTTCCGGTGAACGGATTCAGGTCGACGGTACAGTGATTTCCGGTCACGCCGCAGTGGATCAAAGCCCCATTACCGGCGAAAGTGTTCCGGTGGAGAAAAAGGTAAATGACAAAGTTTCCGCAGGAACAATCTGTTCAGAAGGCTATTTGGAATTCCGTGCGGAGAAGATCGGTCAGGATACCACCCTTGCTCAGGTTATCCGGCTTGTGGAGGAGGCAGGCGGCTCTAAGGCACCAATTGCCCGTCTTGCTGATAAAATTGCAGGCGTGTTTGTTCCTGTGGTGATGGTAATTGCTGCTGTTGCGGCTATTATATGGCTTCTGGTCGGTCAGGATTTTGAATTTGCGTTAACCACCGGTATTTCTGTTTTGGTTATTTCCTGCCCCTGTGCTTTGGGTTTGGCAACGCCTGTTGCGATTATGGTCGGTACAGGTCGTGGCGCAAGTATGGGTGTGCTGTTTAAAAATGCGCAGGCACTGGAAAATCTTCATAAAGTCGATACGGTGGTACTGGATAAAACAGGTACTCTGACGCAGGGGAAACCCTCTGTTACAGCCGTTTTACCCCACCAGATCTCAGAGCATCAGCTTTTGGAGCTTGCTTCTGCATTGGAAGCCAAATCAGAACATCCCTTTGCTAAAGCGATTATGGAACGGGCAGGGGCTTGTAATATTCCGGAGGTTTCGGATTTTGCGGTCTTGCCCGGACAAGGTGTTTGTGCTATAATAAACGGCAGAAAATGCTATGGCGGTAATACTGCACTGATGCAGTCTGTTGGTGTGTCCGTTCCTGACCGGTCTGCTTATTCTGCCCGAGGGGGAACACCGCTGCATTTCGCGGCAGAAGATGGGACGTATTTTGGCTGCATCGTTGCTGCTGATGTGATCCGTGAAGATACGGCAGAGGCTGTTGAGCAGCTGAAGCAATTGCATCTTGACGTTGTGATGCTCACCGGCGATAATGAAAACACCGCCAAAGCCATTGGTGAAAAAGCCGGTATTTCCCACATTATTTCCGATGTGCTGCCTGCGGACAAGGCCGGCGCTGTACAAAAGCTTCGTGATCAAGGCAAAAATGTGCTGATGGTAGGCGACGGCATTAATGACGCGCCTGCGTTGGTTACGGCAGATGTGGGGATAGCTATTGGCGCCGGAACAGACATTGCAATGGAGTCGGCAGATATTGTGCTGATGAATAATTCCCTGACCGGGATCTATAATGCGGTTTCCTTAAGCAGGGAAACTATTCGCAATATCAAGCAGAATCTGTTTTGGGCATTCTTTTATAATATTTTGGGTATTCCCATTGCTGCCGGCGTGCTGTTTCCGTCCCTTGGTATTCAGCTCAGTCCGATGATCGGCGCTGCGGCAATGAGCTTCAGCTCGGTATTTGTGGTAACAAATGCGTTGCGGCTGCGGTTTTTTAAAACAAAAGAAAATGCTGTTAAAACGGAAATAATTGTTCAGGAGGAACAGAATATGGAATTGATCATCAAGGTTGAGGGGATGATGTGTCCGCATTGTAAGGCCCGGGTGGAAGGTGTATGCAAAGAGATTCCCGGGACTGTAGACGCAGTGGTTGACCTTCAGGAAAAGCAGGTGACGGTTATCGGCACAGCTTCCCGGGAAGCATTGGAAAAAGCCATCGTTAATGCCGGTTACGAAGTGATCTGATCGGTACGCTTTATTGGACACAAAGTATTTTATACTGAAGCCATCAAACGAGAAAGGAAGATGGTTATGTATAAAATCGTCCACACAAGAGGTCATATTCAGGTTTTTGATTTAAACGGAAACTTCCTGTTCTCTGCCGACAGTGAACGGGAGGCCAGAGAGGAATTGGAAAGCTATGCGGAATCTGCGGCTTGATCTATGCTACGACGGAACGAAATATAAAGGCTGGCAGCGGCTGCCGGGCACAGAGAATACCATTCAGTCCAAGCTGGAAACGGCGCTTTCCCGTATTTTGGAAGAACCGATCGATGTGGTGGGCAGTGGACGCACCGATGCCGGTACTCACGCAAAATGGCAGGTGGCAAATTTTCACTGCCAAAGTGATATGCCCAGTCAGCAGATTTTGGAGCAGCTGCGCAGGTATCTTCCGGAAGATATTGGCATATACTCCTGCAGGAATGTATCCCAGCGGTTTCACGCCCGGCTGAACGCCAAAACCAAAACCTATGTATACAGACTTTGGAATAGCGAAAAGCCCTGTGTTTTCGACAGGAAATTTGTCTATAAGGATACATCTGAGCTCAGTGTGGCTGCTATGCGTGAAGCGGCGGTTTATTTTATGGGTACTCACGATTTTTCCGCGTTCTGCGCCAATAAGAATATGAAAAAGTCAACAGTGCGCTGTATTATGGATCTGAAGATCGAAGAGCTTGACGGCGAGATCCGGTTTGTAGTTACCGGCAACGGCTTTTTGCATCATATGGTGCGCATTATGGTCGGTACACTTTTAGAAGTAGGCAGGGGAGAACGGGATGCCAACAGTATTCCCGTACTTTTCGGCGCACAGCGTGCTGAAGCCGGAGCACTGGTTCCGGCCTGCGGACTATGTTTGATGGAGGTTACCTATTGAATATTCAGATTTTTGGAAAGAGCAAGTGCTTTGATACGAAAAAAGCAGAGCGGTATTTCAAAGAACGGCGCATCAAGTATCAGTACATCGATCTGACCCGTTACGGTCTTTCACCCAAAGAATTTGATGGTGTTTTAAGAGCCGTAGGCGGTGTGGATCAGCTGATCGACTGGGAAAGCAAGAACGATCAGATCACACTGATGCGCTATATGGAAGATGCCCGTGCAAAGGAAGATAAAATATTTGACGACCCTAAGCTTATGAAAAGTCCGATCGTCAGAAACGGCAGGCAGGCAACAGTGGGGTATTGCCCGGAAGTATGGGCGAAATGGGAATAATACAAAAGCAGCTTCTTGGAAAAAAGAGGCTGCTATTTTTTTGCTTCTTGCTACTTGTTTTTTGATATTAACGGTGCTATGATTGGAGGAAAATATGGTTGAAGTTTTGGAAAAAATAAATCATTTTGTCTGGGGGATTCCCACACTGCTGCTGATTTTAGGTGTTGGAGTGTATCTAAGCATCAAAACGGGCTTTTTTCAGCTTGCTGATTTTCCAAAAGCCTGGAGGTCGTTCATTTCTAAGCTAAAACCTGGGAAGGACGCCACAGGCGGCGTATCCGCCTATCAGGCGTTGTGCACAGCCCTTGCCGCAACTGTTGGAACCGGCAACATTGCTGGTGTTGCAGGCGCGATCACTGTTGGCGGTCCTGGAGCAATATTTTGGATGTGGATCTGCGCGTTTTTCGGGATGATCATCAAGTGTGCGGAAGCGACCTTGTCCGTCCGTTACAAAAGCGTAAAATCCTCCGGGGAAGTATTTTGCGGCCCAATGTATATGATCGAAAACGGGCTTGGACATCGGTATAAATGGCTTGGCGTTTTATATGCGTTTTTTGGTGTTGTAGCGGCATTCGGTGTAGGCAATGCGACCCAGATCAATGCGGTGATCGACAGTATTCATTCTACAGCCGCTGTATGGAATGTTGAATTGAGTTTTGCGGCGGATATAGCAATCGCAGTGGTGCTTGCGCTCCTGGTTGTGCTGATGCTCTCCGGCGGCGCGAAACGGATCGGCAGAATTGCCGAAAGGCTTGTTCCTTATGCAGCGGTAGCATATATATTGCTTGGTCTGGGCGTTTTGGTCGTGCGTTTTGATGCTATACCCGCTGCTTTTGAAGCCATATTAAAGGGTGCTTTTGCACCCCGGGCCGTTACGGGCGGCATCATCGGTTCGCTTTTTCTGGTATGTAAGACCGGTGCGGCAAGAGGTGTATTTACCAACGAAGCCGGAATGGGTACAGCATCCATTGCCCACGGCGCCGCGCAGGTGCGGCATCCTGCGGAACAGGGCTTGATGGGCATTGTGGAGGTGTTTTTGGACACCATCGTGATCTGCACTATTACAGCGCTTGTGATCCTTTGCAGCGGTATTGATGTGCCATACGGGGCTGATGCCGGCGCTACCTTGACCACACAGGCATTTTCTGAAATATACGGCGGTTGGGTATGCGTTTTGATAGCGCTATGTCTGCTTTGTTTTGCTTTGGCAACGGTTTTGGGATGGGGCTTTTACGGTCTGCGCTGCGCTCAGTATCTTTTTGGAGAAAATGTTTGGCGGTTATTTGTTGTGATGCAGGCTTTTACAGTGGTGCTGGGCGCTGTTTTGCAAACCAGCACGGTATGGCTGCTGGCTGAAACAGTCAACGGTTTGATGGCAATACCGAATCTGATCGCATTGCTTGGACTTAGTCCGGAGTTTATTAAACTGATTCGAGATTTTAAAAGGGCGCAGCCCCTTGGAGGTACATATGAAGATTTCAATCAATGCCAACCGGTGCGAACCGTCACCTATGCGGAAATTTCACCCGCTGGCGGTAAAGGCAAAAAAAGAAGGAAAAACCATTTATCATCTGAATATCGGTCAGCCTGACCTGCATACACCCCAGGCTTTTTACGATGCAGTCCACAGCTTTGACCAGCAGACGGTGGCTTATGCGGAATCGCCGGGTATGCCGGTGCTGATCGATGCCATCCGCAATTACTACAAGGGACTGGATGTTGAATTGGATCCATCTGATATTCTGATCACCAGTGGCGGCAGTGAAGCGCTATTGCTGACCTGTCTTTCCATTTTGGATCCGTATACAGAGGTGATCATTCCGGAGCCTTATTATCCCAACTACACCACCTTCGTCCACGCCGCAGGCGGTGTGATCCGCGCGCTGCATACAGGCCCGGAGGAAGGTTATCATTATGCAGACAGAAAAAGAATAGAACGTTTGATCACTAAAAACACCCGTGCTATTTTGGTGACCAACCCCGGCAATCCCACCGGTGTGGTGCTGGATGAGCAGGAGATGCGAATGATCGCCGATATTGCTAAGGAAAACGATCTGTATTTGATCTGTGATGAGGTATACCGGGAGTTTTGCTATGACGATCAGTACGGTATTCCCTGTATGGCGCGGTTTGACGATCTTGATGATCATTTGATCACTATAGATTCCGTATCCAAGCGGTTTTCCGCCTGTGGCGCCCGTGTAGGATGTGTAATTACAAAGAATAAGGAACTGCAGCAGGCGATTTTGAAATTCTGTCAGTCCAGACTGGCGGTTGCCACGTTGGATCAGATCGGCGCATCGGCACTGTATTCTGTGGATCGGGATTTCTTCAAAAGATCAAAAGCGGAGTATCGGTGTCGCCGTGATCTGGTGGTTGAATGCTTGCGCCATATCCCCGGTGTAGAGGTCACAGAGCCTATGGGTGCCTTTTATGTGATGGCCAGTCTGCCGGTGGACAACGCGGATAAATTCCAGCGGTGGCTGCTGGAAAGCTTTGAAGACAACAATGAAACCGTGATGTTTGCACCCGGTGCGCCTTTTTATGAAACACCGGGCAAGGGCATCAATGAAGTGCGTATTGCCTATGTATTGGAGCTGCCAAAACTAAAACGCGCAATGGAGCTTTTGGAAAAAGGCATTGCCACTTACAGAAAAACCGTTATGGGCATATAAAAATTCTGATTTTTGTTGACAAATTTGGGTTTTATGATAGAATAACAAGGAAATTGCAAAAGCGATGCGGAAGCGAGAGTGCAAAATACTGCCAAGCGAGAGGGGAAAGGGTGTGAGCCCCTTGCAGGATATGTATTCAGCCACTTCCAAGCAGCCCGGGAGGACCGGGACGGGCGCTCCCGTTACAGGGCAGCTAAGATGCCGTTTAACGGTAAATTAGGGTGGTACCGCGATCAACGTCGCCCCTATGCTCAGGGGCGGCGTTTATTTATTTGTATTTTATTATGGAGGTATATCCAATGGCAAAAAAGGCATATGGCGTAAACGAGCTGCGTGAGATGTTTCTGCGCTTTTTTGAAAGTAAAGATCATCTGCGTCTGCCCAGCTTCTCTCTGATCCCCCAGAATGACCAGTCACTGCTTCTGATCAATTCCGGTATGGCACCGATGAAGCCCTATTTTAAGGGCGAGGTTGAGCCGCCCCGGAAGCGTGTTTGCACCTGTCAGAAGTGTATCCGTACAGGCGATATCGAAAATATTGGTAAGACTGCCCGTCATGGCACCTATTTTGAAATGCTGGGCAACTTCTCCTTCGGCGATTACTTTAAGCACGAGGCAATTGCCTGGAGCTGGGAGTTCCTGACGAAGGTTGTTGGACTGGAAGAGGACCGTCTGTTCCCGTCTATCTATGAAAATGACGCGGAAGCATTTGAGATCTGGAATAAGGAAATCGGTATTCCTGCTGAAAATATTTTCCG
>CAZLLC010000046.1:0-12211 GCA_964560245.1 uncultured Oscillospiraceae bacterium
CATTCATTGTACCACAACCGCGCAAATATATCTACTTTTTATTGCATATTAGTATGAGGGGTGGAAAACCACCATAAAACAACTTTTTCACCCTTCCGACCTCGCTGCGCTCGGCCACCTCCCCTGCAGGGGAGGCTTTTTACTCCCTCAGAGAGGGAGGTATTTTTACAGCCCCCTCACCGAGGGGGCTGGCGAAAATCGGCACTTCGGAACCGATTTTTGACTGGGGGAGTGTCTTGCTGTATAGGATGCGATGCTTCCTGTTGTGATACTCGATCTTTTTTTGAACCAATCTTTCTTGTGTAAAACTATTCGATCCAATCTAAATGCATATTTAATCATTCAGATCGATCCACAAAGCGGGGCGGACGGCACCGCTATCGCCGTCGACACGGTAGCCGCTCTCGCTGACGCCGCCGACATTGCCGACATCGGCGGCACTATTCTGAGTGCCGCCGGGCGACCGCAGCCACCACCAGCAGTTGCCGCTGTCGCTTTCCCAAGCGCCATTAGCAACTGCATGATCCGTAGGCTTACACTGTCTTGCGCTGTCGGAACCGAAATACTTATTTACCTCGGCGATGCTGAGCAAGAACACCTGATCCTGTGTTGCATTGCCGGGATCTGTGCTATATTTGGGATTCTTATCTGCAGATACTGTGACTGTGGGAATCATTGCCCTTTCATCGGCAGAAAACGCGGCAGTTAAAAAGTCGTTATTCAACCACTTTCGAAGTGAGCAGGTCTCCCAAGTGACATCAATTTTGCTTGTATTATACGGCTTGCAGTCAAGAGCGTATTTGCTGATGACAAGTGCCCTGCCATCCTTCACTTCAAGAACAAGCCATTCAATATTTTCTTTGCCGTTAGAGGTGTTGTTATCCTGCTCGTATGCACCAAAGAATACATAATCTCCGGTCTTGGCAATTTTCAGTTTCTCAGCCTCATACTTGGCGTAAATAGAGTTTGCTTTATCTGCACTATCCTTATATCCGTCTAACGCTATCAATGCCTCGTACGCTTCAACGATGTTTCCCGCATCCATTAGCACTATTGCATCGTTGTATTTGCCGTCGAGGATAGCAGTGTTACATTCGGTTATTTTTGAGGTGCAGTCTTTATATCCATCAAGTGCTTCGAACGCAGATATTGCCTCAGTATATTTTCCCGCATCCATTAGCGCTATTGCATCGCTGTATTTGCCGTCGAGGATAGCAGTGTTACATTCGGTTATTTTTGAGGTGCAGTCTTTATATCCATCAAGTGCTTCGAACGCAGATATTGCCTCGGTATATTTTCCCGCGTCCATTAATTTGACCGCATTGTTATATTTGACAATTGGGATAATGACAGTATTCAAAACAATGATAAAGGCGATAACAGCACAAACGATAGATGCTGTGATGATGGCAATTTTTTTGTTTCGTTTTGCTCGTATTTCCGCTTCCCTGCGGGCGATCTCTGCTTTTCGTTCCCACTCCAAACGTTCAGCCTCGGCTTTTGCTTTGATTTCTTCAATCTTCTTTTGGCAGGCGTAAACCTTTTCATCGGCATCCTTCCAGCCGGAGATTGATTTCAATAATTTGATTGCAGCTTCGTAATTAGATATAGCCTCACGGGACATTTTGGCTTTGCCTTCGGCAAGGATAGCATCCTTTCGTGCGATCTCCGCCTCGGTTATGCAATTTTTTGCCTGTTCTGCCGCATCTCTATAATCACCAATGCTTTCATACAGTTTTGCTGCCTTACTGTAATTTTGTTCTTTGGCGACGGTATTGACCCTGGCTTCTGTTTGCAAATTCTGAGCTTCCATATAGATGCCTGCCAAGCGCTCTTTTTCGTTGCGCACCTTGATGTGCTCTATGTAGCCGATAAGCTCAGCATTTAATTTTTCATCGGCAAAGCGAACGGCTTTCTGATAGTTATTGCTGTTATCAAACGGCTCTGCCTGATCCTTTAAGGATTCTTGCTTTCTCACCCTCAGCTCGGATAGCAATTTACCCAAATAAGCCGGTGCGTTTTCGGGATCAATATCCAGCACCTTTTCGCAGTATTCGTTGGCAGCATTAAAGTCGCCGTCCTCCAAAAACATAAAGGCACGCTTCAGTAACGGTGCCGTATTGGCGTTTCCACCGGCAATTACGGTTTCCTTAACCACGGTTGCTTTGGGCGAATCTTCCTGTACGATCTTTTTGATACCGCGGATCAGATCCTGCATAAAGCCAAGCTTGGTCATATCCTGCGCCTGCAGATGGGAAAATTCCTCCGGCAGATCGTAGGGATCCATATCCTTGTATGCGGGGATCAGCATTTTCTTCTGTCCCTGCTTAATGAGGGCAAGGTAACGGCTCCATTCATTTTTAACCCAAACAGCGTTAAAGAACGCAGGCTTTGTACCGAGAACGACCATCACCTTGGCACTGTTGAGTGCGGCAAAGATATATGGCTCATAGGCAGAGCCGAGCTTGTCCTCCAGGGTAATGCGGGCAAAGAAAACCTTGAAGCCTTCCTGGGTGAGCTGATGGTACAAATCATTTGCCAACACACTGTCCGGCGTTCTTCTGCCGTTACTGTCTGTTTCCTTATAGCAAATGAAAACATCAAAAGGATCTTCTTTTTGAGAAATAGCAAGAATGCCCTTTTGAATTTCGTTGATCGCCTTGGCTTCTTCCTCATAAATAGACTTCTGATAACCGTCAGCATACTGTAAAGCAGACTTATAATTATCATCGTCAAAGATCGATGTATATTGCGCCCTGTTTACAGTTGGAATGCGCTTGTGGGATGAAGGATCCTCCACATATTCGATACCGTAACGGCAGAGGACAAGCGACCAATATGCTTCAGCATCCGTATTATCCTCGTTGAGGATCTGCTCGTAGATACCCGTTGCCTTGTCAAATTCGTTGTTGCGACGAAAATGATTAGCTCTGTCGTACATATTTGCACGCTTATCATCGTCCAGCTTGGGCAAAGTCTGCTGTGTACCGCAGTATTCACAAGTCGCAACCGTTTCTTTATTGTTAATTTCAAGTGCGCCACCGCACATTTTGCATTTAAAAAGTGCCACTATCTGTCACCTCCAAAATTTATTTTGAATTTGAAATTACATTTCGCCATTGTATTTACCTCTTTACTTTTACGGAATAATCCGAATCTGATAAAACCATTTGTGTAACTATTATTTTGTTTCGCTTACAGGCTTCCGTTATTTCTTTTTTGATTTCCGATTTGTTTTTATCAAAATTTACCCCTAAATATATATTTGAGATTTTTACTGACATAAACCATTTGCCATCTTCATAAATCAAATCAGACTCATCATCTTTATCAAAAACTATCCTATACTCTTTTTCATATAGCCATTTTTTGTCTTTTATATATGCTATCTTTTTGTTTTTGTCCAAAGCTGAAAAATCTTTATCCACGCTCTTTTTGGTGATTATTACACTTGAGGAGATAATGGTGTCAATATCGCTATCTTCATATATTCGCTTTGTAGAATAACATATTGGATAAACCAAGTGATTTGGGACTTTAACAGTCAAACATACTCCTTTGTGTGACTCCGTATAATGCGACCATATAAGTTTGTTTCGATAACTATTTGTTAATGATAGAATATGTAATCCTTCAATATGTCGGGTCTTGTGTTTCTTTTTGTCGGTGACCGTAATTTCGAAGGGATCATTGAAATTTGTGCCGTCACTTAAATATAATCTATGATTATCCAAAATGTCAGCGACACGATTCAAAGGCACATATTTATATAGAGTCGTCCATTGTGCAGACACGACAAAAACCTCACTTCAAAAGTTTACACTTCTTATTTCTGTCACCAATTAAAATGACGAGTTCGTTTGCACATTCTGAGGTCGCTTCAATATTATCAGAAGTAACTGCATCAGAAAGCTTCGAGAACTTTATAGTAATCTCACTTTCAATAGAAGCCAAAGCGCTATTGCTCATAGGATCGGAATAGCGAACGGCTTCGTAAACCTTTTTACACGCTGCTTTGATGTCTTCGCTTTTGGCACGGGACACCAGACTTTCCGCATCAACGGTCAGAGATTTAATAAACAACGTGCTTTCTTTCACTTTTTCATCAATACCGCTTACAATATCAATAGCGGCAGATGCTTTCACTACGGCAATTACATTCAAACTGAGAACAATTGCACAAAGAATAATTCCCACCCAATAAGGAAGCGGAGAGATGATCATACAAAGCCCACCGAAAATAAAGGAAAGAACTAATCCGGTGTAACTGGTAGATATAAGAGAAATATTGTAAAACGTCTTTTTAAGGTCATTGTCCTTCAATGCAAAATAGGAACAAATGATCTGACCTATAAAAGCAATGGTGATAAACACATATCCGATCCAAAAAGACGGTGTGTATTTTTGGGTGCCTGCCCAACCGACAGACACAAAGGATATAACATTAAACAGGACTAAGAGAACAGCCCAAATTACACAATAGTATTTAAATAACTTTTTCATTGTCAATACCCTCCATTACAGCTTTTCGCCACATTCAAGGCAGAATTTCGCGCCGGAAACAACTTCTTTGCCACACTTGGGGCAAGCGGTTATAAATTTGTGACCGCATTCCGGACAGAATTTACCCTTGGCAACAGCATTGCCGCATTCCGGACATACGATCATATTATCAGGAATTGCGGGTGCAACCTTTTCTCCGCACTCCAGGCAGAACTTGGCGTTTTGCGGAAGGGGCGCACCACATTTCTTGCACTTTGCCGCCGAATTGGAAGTTGTAGCCTGACTGAGCGCATCGCTCATGGCTCCACCGACGGTTCCTGCAACCGCGCCGCCGACACCGGCCATGGTGCCAAGTCCTACACCGAGGTTGGTAAACTGACCAACCGCTTCATTTCGGGCAACTTCTGTAGCCACGTCAAAGCCACGCTCTTGCTGATAGGTATAGCCTTCCTGCGCACGCTTTGTAGCCTGTGCCTGAGAATCAATAATGACCTTCTGCGCCTCAGTCTGTGCATAGATCAGATCTGTTTGCTGCCGGAGCTTTGCTTCGGCAATATCTGCATACTGACGGAAATGCAGCTCTTTAAATTTCTCGTACTGTCTGTCACCGTCGGGCTTAACCACATTGGTAACAAAGAAACGCTCTAAGGATACACCGTAATCCGCAAAATCCGGGATCAACTGCTTATGAATGGACTCTGAAAATACGGTCAGGTTCTCGTCTAACTCGAAAATATTGATGGCGTTTGACTTCATTGCCTGCGCAATATAGGTCTTCACTCTTGTCATCAGGAAAGCGCGGAAGAAGGAGATCAGTTTTTGCTGACCGAGATAGTTTTCCGTACCCACCAGCTTCAAGAGCAATTTGCGGCTATCCTCCGCGCGCAGACTCATTTCGCCGGATGCACCGATAGAAATGGGGAATCCATATGTAGGCTCGATATACTGCACCTTGCTGTCCGTGCCCCATTTGATACTCATCTGCTCAGTCTTATTGATAAAGTAAACTTCGCAATGGAAGGGTGTTTCGCCGCCGGTGGTGCGGTTTAACAGCTTGCCCAGCTTGGGAATGTTCTGTGTTTCAAGAGTATAGCGACCGGGACCAAACAGATCCAAAGCCTGACCGTTCATAAAGAAGATCGCTTCCTGGCTCTCGTGGACAATAAGCTGAGTCAGACTATTAAAGTCTTCCAGGGGGTGTTTCCATATAAAAGTGCTGTTATCACCCTCATATTTAATAATTTCAGCAATCTGCGCCATAAAATTACCTCCTTGTATTTCAAACAACATAATCGACATTATGTTGTATATTTCTATAAACAAAAAATGCTCACGATAAACACGTGAACGCTGATGCCTGAAAATGGGCACAAAAAGCCAAGCCTTTTCATTTTTTGAGTTTGAGAAGGCTTATTTGTGCTGTATAAAAATCGACAATTCTCTTGCAAATCATTCTTTTCTTGCTAAAATTATTGCATTTCAACTTGTTATATGTTATAACAAATAGGTAAAAAAGGTTTTGTGAACTCTACATACAACATAATGTCGATTATGTAATAGCCGCCGTTTTCGGTGGCTGTTTTTATATGATCAGCCGCATATTTTCCATACGCTGACGGTGTTCGTTGCCGGTGGTGATAATATAAATTCGTGTGGTATTGATACTGCTGTGACCGAGAATATCGGCAAGCTTGGCAATATCCTTTTCGATACCGTAAAAGGTACGGGCAAACAGATGGCGCAGATTGTGTGGAAATACCTTCTGCGGATTTACCCCTGCCTGCACACAGAGATTTTTCATCTCACGCCAAATGTTTGTTCGGCTCATGGGCTTGCCACTACGGGTTATGAATATTGCGCCTGACGATATTTTCTGCTCTGCTGCATAGCGGAGCAATTTCTTTTGCAGTTCCCGAACGATAAACACCGAACGGGTCTTGTTTTTGCAGGAAACGACCGCCTCGCCTTTGCGCACTGCCTCAACGGTGATAAACCGCAATTCGCTGACACGGATACCGGTTCCGCAAATTGTCTGTAAAATCAGGTTCAATCGCTGGTTGCCCTTCTGCTTTGCGGTATTCACAAGACGGATATAATCCGCTTTGGTTAATTCCTTTTCCTCGGAGCAGAAGGCCTTCTTCTGTACCTTAAACTGCTTGATACAACAGTCCCTCCATCCCATAAACCGCAGAAATGCATTCACTGCCGCGATCATAGAGTTGGCACTTGTGACCTCGTACCTTTCGGCAAGCGAAGCCTTGAACTCCATAACTACCGCTTTGCTGACTGCTTTTAAATCTGCAAAATTGCAAAAGGACCTTACATCGCGGATGTACTTTTCAATCGTGTTCTCGCTTTTTTCATCAGAACGAAGATGGTTTTCAAAATCGCTGATCATCAAATTTGTAATAATTCTCTCCATTTGATATTACCTCCTGTTGCTTATATCATTTTACAATATATTTGGGGCTGCCTCACTTCGTTAGTGAGACAGCCCCCTCGTTTTTCGCCTGAAATGTCCCCAAATCCACATTGATACGCATAGAAATCACTTCTTTTTCCGGCTTGGGCGCAATAAACTTCACCAAACAAATCTGATTTAGGTGTGGAAAAATGGAGCTGATTGTGATATGATGAAAAAAATAATCATTTCCTTTGGAGGAAACACGATGAAAACCCTGATCTTACAGGCAGATGGACCGGATACAGCCCGGATCGCCGCGGATATTATCCGGCAGGACGGTTTGGTGGCACTGCCTACGGAAACGGTGTACGGGCTTGGCGCTAACGGTCTGAGCCTGGAGGCTGTTGATAAAATATATGAAGCAAAGGGTCGCCCTAAGGACAACCCGATGATCCTGCACGTGACCGGTATGGAGCAGGTGGAGCAGCTTTGCCACCATATTCCGGAATGCGCCTACCGTTTGGCAGAAAAGTTTTGGCCCGGACCGCTGACCATGATCCTGCCTGCCCGTGCGCATATCCCCAAGCGCACCACCGGCGGTCTTTCTACGGTCGCTGTTCGCTGCCCGGACAGCGTCATTACCCGGCAGGTCATCAGCCTTTCCGGTGTACCTGTGGCGGCGCCCTCTGCCAATTTGTCCGGTAAGCCCTCTACGACCACTGCCCAGCACGTGCTTCACGATCACGACGGACGTATTGACGCCGTGATCGATGGCGGTCCTTGCCGTGTAGGGGTGGAATCCACCATTGTAGATCTGACGGAGCAGCCTGCCCGCTTGCTGCGTCCCGGCGGTATTACACCGGAGCAGTTACGGAGTGTTTTGGGAGAGCTGACAGTGGACAAGGCGGTGACGGCGGAATTAAAGCCCGATGAAGTGGCGAAGGCCCCCGGAATGAAATACCGCCATTATGCGCCCCAATGTCAGGTGGTTATTGTTTCCGGCAGTCGGGAAGCGGCATCAAAATACATCCACAGTTACTACCAAAAAGGGGATCGGGTGCTGTGCTTTGAGGAGGAATTGGCTCTGTATGCAGGCTGTGATCCTTTGTCCTACGGCTGGGAAGCGGATGTGAACACCCTGTCTGCCGGACTGTTTGCCGCTTTGCGGGAGCTGGATGATCCGGCGGTGCACAAGGTCTATGCCCGTTGCCCGGAAGGAGACGGCGTGGCATATGCGGTTCAGAACCGACTGAAAAAGGCTGCGGCTTTCCAGATCATAGATGCGGAGGAATGCTTATGATCATCGGCATCACCGGCGGCACAGGCTGCGGTAAGACCACCGCACTCAAGGTCTTTGAAGAATTGGGCGGTCTGGTGCTGGACTGCGATCAGATCTACCACCGGCTGCTGAAAACCGATAAAGCTTTGCTGCAGAGCATCGAAAACAGCTTTCCCGGCACTGTTCAAAACGGCGAACTGGACAGAAAAAAGCTGGGCAAGCTGGTGTTTTCCGATGAAAAAAAGCTGAAAGAGCTGAACAGCATTACCCATCAGGCGGTGAAAACGGAGGTGCTGCGGCTGCTCAGAGGAAATCATAAACCGGTGGCTATTGATGCGATCGGACTGTTTGAGGGCGGCTTGGCAGAGCTGTGCGATACCACCGTTGCCATCACCGCGCCGGAGGCTTGCCGGGCAGCCCGGCTGATGAACCGGGAGGGGATTACGGAGGAATACGCGCTGTCCCGGATCCGGGCGCAGCGCTCTCAGGAAGAATTTATTGCTCTATGTCAGCATCGGCTGCACAATGATGGCACCGAAGCGCAATTTCGTCAGAAATGCCTTGCCTTTTTCAAGGGAAACGATATAATATAACTGTATAAATGAAAGGAGAAACCATTATGACAACAGATGAATTGCGGGAAAGCCTGCTTTCCGCGCCGAAGAACGGATACTGTGACCTGACTGCTGAAGCCCGTCAGGAAATGGAAGAATACTGCAAGCGCTACGCCGCCTTTATGGATGCGTGCAAAACCGAAAGAGAAGCCACTGCCTGGGCGGTGCAGATCGCACAGCAGCACGGTTTTCAGGAGATCAAGCCCGGTATGAAGCTGCAGCCCGGCGACAAGGTTTATAAGAACAACCGGGATAAGAGCATTATGCTGGCTGTGATCGGCAGCGCCTCTTTGAATGAGGGCGCCAATATCTGCGCTGCCCACGTGGACTCTCCCCGGATGGACCTGAAGCCCAATCCCCTGTACGAGGACACGGAGATCGCTTATTTTAAGACCCATTACTACGGCGGCATTAAGAAGTATCAGTGGACTGCCATTCCTCTGGCCATCCACGGTGTGGTGTGCCGTAAGGACGGCTCTATGATCACCATCACCGTCGGTGAGGAAGAAAGCGATCCTATTTTCTACGTATCCGACCTGCTGCCCCACCTGGCCGCGGATCAGATGAAGAAGACCCTGGCAGAGGGCATCAACGGCGAGCAGATGAATGTGATCCTGGGCACTGAGCCGTTAGAGGGCGAGGGCGCAGACCTGGTGAAGCTGCATATGATGAAGCTCCTGAACGAGAAGTACGGTCTGATCGAGTCTGATTTCCTGTCTGCGGAGCTGACGGTGGTTCCTGCCGGCAAGTGCCGTGAGGTGGGCTTTGACCGCAGTCTGCTGGCTGCCTACGGTCACGATGACCGGGTCTGCTCCTATGCGGAGATCGAGCCGCTGCTGGAAATGGGCATCCCGAACCATACCGCTGTCTGCATCCTGGCAGACAAGGAAGAGATCGGCTCTGTGGGCATCTCCGGTATGCAGAGCCAGGTGTTTGACACCTTTATGCAGGATCTGTGCGACGCTACCGGCGCCAGCCTGCACCGCTGCTATGAAAACTCCTTCTGCCTGTCTGCTGACGTTTCCAATGCTTATGACCCCAATTTCGCTGAGACCTGCGACAGACGGAACAATAGCTTCCTGAACTACGGTGTTGCCATCTGCAAGTACACCGGCGCCCGGGGCAAGAGCGGCGCGTCCGATGCTTCCGCAGAAGCTATGGGTCACATCCGCAAGGTCCTTAATGAGGCCGGTGTCCGCTGGCAGGTTGCTACACTGGGCAAGGTGGATCAGGGCGGCGGCGGCACAGTTGCCGCGTATATGGCCAACCGGAACATCGTGACGGTGGATGCCGGTGTGCCGGTGCTGTCTATGCACGCGCCCATCGAGGTGGTCAGCAAGCTGGACTGCTATATGACCATGCTGGCCTGCAAGGCTGTCTACCTGGCATAAATATTAAAGGGACTGTAATACAACAATCTATCAAGAGAATCGTAGGGACACCGCTCCTGCGGTGTCCGCGGACACCCGGGGACGGGTGTCCCTACTTTTTTGTGTTTCGCAACATACCCTTTTTAGTTGACAAATCCTTGAAAATAGGGCACAATGTAGGTATCAGGAGGTGCGTTTGATGGGAAATAAGATCTATGAACGGAAGCTTAAGGAAGACAAGCCGGTTTTGGCGATCTGCTACGATTTTGACAAAACACTGTCACCGGATGATATGCAGGCGCAGGGCTTTATCCAGTCCGTGGGCTATGATATTGCGGATTTTTGGCGGGAGTCCAACGAATTGGCAGAAAATAACGATATGGACACCAACCTGGCTTATATGTATAAAATGATCGAAAAGGCTCAGGGCAGATTGATCGTCACCCGGCAAAAGCTGGAGGAATACGGCTCGAAGGTGGGGCTGTTTCCCGGCGTAAAGGGCTGGTTTGACCGGATCCGGCAGTACGGCTCGGAGCACGGTGTGATCGTGGAGCATTATATTATTTCTTCCGGTCTGAAAGAAATGATCGAGGGCACGGAGGTAGCGAAAAGCGGCGCTTTTGACCACGTATATGCCAGTTCCTTCTATTATGACCACAACGGCGTTGCCATCTGGCCTGCCCAGGTGGTGAACTATACCGGCAAGACCCAGATCTTGTTCCGTATTCAAAAGGGCGTTATGGATGTAAACGACTCGGCGGTCAACGACCATTTTGGCCCGGAGGAGGACCGTGTGCCTTTCCGGAATATGGTCTACATCGGCGACAGTGATACGGATGTGCCCTGTATGAAGCTGGTCAACGACAACGGCGGTTATTCCATCGGCGTTTACAACGGCGAAAAGGCAAAGGTCTATAAGATGCTCCGTGACCGCCGCATCAAGTACTACACCCCGGCGGATTACACAGAAGGCAGCGAGCTGGATAAGCTTGTAAAGGCGATCATCGTCCGTACCGCCGCCAACGAAGTGCTGGAGGACAAGTACTTCCAGTGCAAGAAGGAATACTTAGAAGCGGAACGGGATACAGACGAGGATGCACAGAAGCGGACAGATCTGATCATCGCTCTGGAGAACAGCGGCAGCTTTGCCAAGACCCATTCCTTGATCGCCCAGCTGCAGCATTGCCGCACCTGGACGGACAACGACCGGGAGCAGCTGTTCGCCATTGCGGCGCACAACAGCCAGGTTCGGTACATCCTGGGCGACACGGATGTACGAAATTTCTACGAAAGCCTGCTGGACGGACAGGAGCAGCTGTCTGTAGAAGGTCAGGCAGTGCAGCAAATTTTGTTAGGAGAATAATGTAAGATAAAAATGAGCAGAATTCTAACCTTCAGTCATAATTTGATCGATCCGCTGAAGCCGGAAACGGAGCTGGTGGACATCATCGATATTGCCCACGCGCTGTCTATGCTGTGCCGGGCAAACGGTCATTTTCCCACCTTTTATTCGGTGGGTCAGCACTGCATCAACTGCGCAAGGGAGGCCCGGGCCCGGGGCTATACCAAACGGGTGCAGCTTGCCTGCCTGCTCCACGATGCCAGCGAAGCCTATCTCTCCGATGTGACCCGCCCGATCAAAAAAGAGCTGCCGAAATATAAGGAAATCGAAGAACCGCTGCAGGATTTTATTTGGCGGAAGTATCTGGGTCAGCCCCTGACGATTGATGAAAACAGGCAGGTCTTTGAGATCGACGACGATGTTTTGGCCCACGAGTTTATTTCCCTTATGAAGTGGCCCTTGTCGGAGGATGTACCGGCAATGGGCGCAGAAATGGTCTTTGAATTTACGGGCTTTGAAGTGTGTCAGAAGGAGTTTTTAGAGCTGTTTGACACTCTGATAACACAAATCGGATAAATCAAACACCGGGCACAGTCACTGCGCCCGGTGTCTGCTTTTAGGTGTAAAATATTGTTTAGCGCACCATCGAAAGCGGTATGCACGAAAGGCTCCCCTTTGAGGGGAGCTGTCGAGCGAAGC
>CAZLLC010000047.1:0-12049 GCA_964560245.1 uncultured Oscillospiraceae bacterium
CACTGGTGACCTTCACATATTCGCCGGAGCCGGCAGGCTCGGTGGTTGTGGGTTCGGTAGTTGTGGGTTCAGTGGTCTCAGGCTCGGTAGTAGCAGGCTCAGTCTCCTCGGGTGTTTCCTGGCTGATCGCATACAAACGGGCCGGGAACTGGGTCACATCCACATTGCCTGCATTATCGCCGGTAATGTAGGAGGTATTGGACACACTGAAGGTGGTGTAGGTGCTGTAGGTGCCCATATAGTAAGCGTTGTTGCCGTCGTAGTCATAGACCAGGGTCTTGACATCGGCATCGTAGGTAAAGTACTCACCGGGTGCTGCTGTTACAAGCTCCAGGCTGCCCTTGCCATAGCCGGGATCACCGTCGGTGCGGTGGTACACGCGGATATAGGTCTTGGTGTTGCCGTTCATAAAGTACAGCAGATAACCGCCGGAAACTTCCTCCAGATACACATCCACAGCTTCGGAAACATCGGCAGTGGTAGCCAGGCGGTAATTGATGCTTGCAGACTCAGTCTGACCGTTGAAGTACAGGGTCTGACCGTTATTCACCTGAGCAAGACCCAGCTTATATGCCACGCCTGCCTGAACCTGTGTTGCATAGGGCAGTTCGGGAGCAGCCGGCTCAGTGGTTACCACCGGTTCGGTGGCGGGCTCGGTCACGACAGGATCGGTAGGATCTGTTGTGCCTGTGCCATCCAGCTTATACAGCGTAAACTCGGAGAAATACTCAGAGCCATACTGCTCGTTGGACAGCGTGCTCAGCTTGTATGCGCGGAATCTGTTCAGACCGCCATACTGGCCGGTAGATGCATTACTTGCCAAACGAACAGTTTCCGCTGTTGCATCAAAGGTAAATACGCCGTCAGCAAAGCTCCAGGTCCATTCGTAGCTGCCTTCGATAATGCCGTTGGTGTTAGCAGCCTTCGGTGCAATAGATACGCCGTTGGCATCGGTGATCACAACAGTGTTACCGGAAACAGTCAGTGTCCAAACACCGCCTGCAGGATCGGTGACCTTGTCGCCTTCCACTGTGGGCTGCACAGCGCTCAGCCATGCGCCATCCAGCACGCCAGGTGCGTAGCCGGAGCCCACGATCATCACATAGCTGCCGGAGGTGAACTCGGAAGCACTGGTGACCTTCACATACGCACCGGAACCGGAAGGATCGGTAGGCGCAGTGGTAGGATCGGTGGGTGCGGTGGTAGGATCGGTAGGTGCTGTGGTGGGATCGGTAGGTGCGGTAGTAGAATCAGTAGGTGCTGTGGTGGGATCAGTCACCACAGGTTCATCCTCCAGGATGCCCTCGCCGATCACATAAATGCTCAGCTGGAACTGATCGTCTGTTGCAGCATAGCTGGAATTATAGGTGCTCCAGTTGTCCTTGGAGGAATACCATTCCATATAGTTGCCGCGGACAGTGTTCTGAATGTTGTACAGGCCGTTGCCCAGGGAGATCAGATTCCAATCGTCGTTCACTTCACCCAGGTTCATGCTGGAGAAGCTGTCAGCCAAAGCGATGTTCTGACCGCCGTTGGCGAAGCTGTAGCTGCCGTCGCTGTTCACAGTAACGGTAAAGATTTCTGCATCGCCGTAGCCGCTAACAACGCCATTGCTTACGGTAATATCTACGCCCTTATTGTAATAAGAGGTCTCGTTTACCTTGTCAGCAGACAAAGCCTTATTATAGGCAGGTGCGTAAATGACCACCTTATCACCGGTGCTCAGATCCACGTTCACAGAAGGTGTAGTGGGGCTGGTAGGTGTGGTAGGTGTGGTAGGTGTAGTGGGTGTAGTGGGCTTGGTGGTTGTGGGCTCAGTGGTTTCACTGGGATCCACTTCTTCCATCACATACAGGTGAGATGCGTAGGAAGTGGAGCTGGTCAGGTAGCTGGACTTGGACACGGAGAAGGTAGTAAAGGTGTTGTAGGTGCCCAGGTAGTAGGTTTCCTCACCCAGCACGGTGGTCAGGGTGTTGTGCTCGGTGTTGAAGGTGTAAACGGTAGAAGCGGTATCAGCGATGGTGAAGTTGGTGTAGGTACCGCTCTGCACCACGTTGATGTACTGCTTGCTGCCGGAGGCATTGGTAAAGGCCAGATAGTAGCCGCCCTTTGCCTTTTCCAGGGTCACATCCACAGCGGTATCCCAATCCTGGGTGGTATCGCCGTAGTAGCCCTTCATTGCGCCGGAGAAGTAGTACAGCTGGTTGCCCAAGCCGCCCTGCGCAAAGCCCAGCTTATAGGTTTCGCCGGTCTTCACCTCAGTAGCCACAGTAGCCTGATAGCCAACAGGCAGTGTTACAGCAGGCTCAGTAGCCACAGGCTTGGTGGTTACAGGAGCTTCTGCCTCTTCCTCATAGAAGTGCACGGGGAACTGGCTCACACCGATGGTGGAAGCATTGTTGCCGGTGATGTAGTAGGTGCTGGATACGCTCAGGGTCGTATAGGTGCTATAAGTACCCAGATAGTAGGAATTGTTACCGTTGGTGTAGATCACGGTTGCCAGATCCTTATCATAGGTAAAGTACTCTGTGGGCTTTTCAGTGGTCAGCTCCAAAGTGCCGCGCAGATTTCCTTCATCATTGGTGTACTCATACACACGGATATAGGTCTTGGTCTTGCCGTCCTTGAAATACAGACGATAAGCATTGTCTGTACCGGAAACAGCTTCCATATAGACATCCACGCCATTGGCAAAGGTTTCAGTGGTAGCCAGACGGTAGTCCTTATCGGCGGTATTGCCGTCGAAGTACAGAACCTTGCCTACCATTGTCTGAACAAGACCCAGCTTGTAGGCTGTGCCTTCCTCCACCTCTTCCACGAAGGAATCGTCGATTTCAGGTGTTTCGGGTTTTGCAGGCGCATCCTCAGGCTTGACGGTATCCGCGCCCTCTGCGTACAGACGGGCAGGATAGGAGGTGGAGCTGCTCAGATAGCTGGACTTGGACACAGACAGGGTGCTGAAGCTGCCGTAGGTACCGATGTAGTAGGTTTCGCCGCCCAGCTCTGTGGTCAGGGTGTAGTGGGTGGTGTCAAAGGTGTACACGGTCTGTGCGGCATCGGAAATGACAAAGTTGGTAAAGGTGCCACTCTGTACAATGTTGATGTACTGCTTGCCGCCGTAAGGATCTGTAAATGCCAGGTAGTAGCCGCCATTGGCATTTTCCAGATATACATCCACGGCTTCGCTGACACTTTCGGTGGTAGCGCCGTAGTAGCCGCTCATTGTGCCGTTGAACATCAGCAGCGCGTTATCCAGGCCGCCCTGGATCAGACCCAGCTTGTAGGTCTTGCCCACTTCTGCCTTGGTCACATAGCCCAGCTGGACATTGGAGGAAGTATTTTCCTCTTCTTCGCCTGCTTCGGGCACGGGATAGAACCGGGCAATAAACTGAGTTGCATCTACATTGGCGGCATTGTCGCCGGTAATGTAGTAGGTGCTGGATACACTGATAGTCGTATAAGTGCTGTATGTGCCCAGGAAGTAGGAATTATCACCGTTGGTGTAGATCAGGGTTGCCAGATCCGCATCATAAGTATAGGTTTCCTTGGGCTTGGAGGTGGTCAGTTCCAAAGAACCGCCCAGATTGCCGTCAGACTTGGTGTATTCATAAATACGGATATAGGTCTTGGTGTCGCCGTCCATAAAGTACAGACGGTATGTATTCTTGCCGGCAGACTCCACATAGACTGCAGCCACATTGGCAGCCTTCTGAGTGGTGCTCAAACGGTAGTTGGAAGAATCGGTGCTACCGTTAAAGTACAATGTGGGCGCGCCGGACAACAGCTTCTGGGTCAGACCCAGCGCATAGGGCTCACCGGTCTTCAGGGTTTCCACATAATCCTCGGGGATCTGCTCTACGACCAGCTCCCAGGTAGCAGTGGCGGACTCGCCATCCTTGGTAATGGTGGCGATCAGGCGGAAGTTCACAGGCTTCTCCTGAGGAACCGTCACCAGCTTGCCGTTCTTAATGTAAACAGCCTTCTTGTTGGTGGTCTGAACCTCCCAGGAAACCTCAAATTCCGTATCACGGACCTTGAAGGTGGAAACAAGGGAATCATCATCCTTGCAGCCGTTGGGGTAAGACTTCTTGATCTGCACAACAGCTTCCTCCAGGGTGGCTTCGCCCTCGATGGCGGTAACGGTCATCAGGTGTGCCTGGAAGGAGGTGTTGCTGCCGCCTTCAATGTAGGAAACATTGGAAGCGGAGAAGGTGCGGTAGGTGCTGTATGTACCGATGTAGTAACGCTCACCGTCGTCCAGTGTTGCTACAAGGGTCTTCAGATTTTCGTCATAAGTGTAAACAGTGGAGGGCTTGCTGGCAATACCCACATTGGTGCGCAACGCGCCTGCGCTGTCAACGCTCTGGTACATAATGATGTACTGCGTAGCACCGGAAGCATCCTTAAAGGTGATGTAGTAGCCACCCTTGGTTTCCTTCAGGGTAACATCCACTGCATTGGCAGGATCCTCGGTGCCGCCCAGATAGTACTGGTTGGAGAGCTTGCCGTTGAAGTAAATCACAGGCTCGCCCTCAATGCCCTTCTGGGTCAGACCCAGCTTGTAGGACTTGCCAGCCTCGGGAGACTCAACGATCTCGGTCTTATAGTAAGCACTGTAGTCCTGCTTCTCTTCCTCCACCACCTTGTCCTTGTCTACCAGGATACCGAAGTGTGCGGGGAAGTTGCTGTCGCCGCCCAGGTAGCTGGTTTTGGAGGAGCCCATGGTATCGAAACTGTTGTAGCAGCCCAGATAGTAGTCAACGCCGTTCAGGGTGGTATACATCGTGTCGAATTCACCGTCGTAGTACCACACACGGGAGGAGCTTGTAGACAGGTCGGGGTTGATATAGGTCTTGCCCTGTGTAGCATTGTAGCTGCTTACCAGGGTAATATAATACCGGGTGCCATAGGACAGGCAGTACATTCTGTAGCCGCCGTTATAGCTCTGCAGGTACACATCCACCGCTTCATTGGGGTTGTTGGTGGTGCCCAGGTAGTAGCCGTTCATCTGACCGTTGAAGTACAGGACCTTATTCAGGTTACCCTGCTTCACGTACAGCTTATAAGCAGTACCGGTCAGGGGATTTTCCACCAGCTGTGCGGTACGGGTATTGTCCATTGCCACATCAGCGCCGGTGTCCTCCCAGCTATCCAGTGTACAGCCGGAGTCAAATTCGATCTTACCGTAGTAGTTCTTCAGAACGCCGGTAACGGTGATGGTATCACCCTTGCCGATCAGAGCGGCGCCGTCGCCCTTCATACGGTAGCACATAATGGGATACTGGCCGAAGCCGTCCACAACGATCGTAACGGTTACGTTATCATAACCGGCATCGTAGGGGGTGTTGACCTGGGTAATGATACCGGTCAGGGTCACATTAACAGGCAGCGCTTCGCCTTCCTTCAGGGCATAAGCCAGCTTCAGGATCTCTTCAACAGATTCAGGCAGAATGAACTCTTCGCCGGTGTTCTCGTATTCTACCAGAATACAGCCTGCGTCGAACTCGATGGTGCCCTTGTAGTTCTTGATGGTACCGGTGACGGTGATGGTATCGCCCACATCCAGATCATCCACGCCTTCGCCCTTCAGGCGGTAGCACAAAATGGGATAATCCTCGCCGCCCTCGACCACCATAATAACACTGATGTTATTGTAGTCGGCACTGTAGGGGGTGCTGATAGCGGTAATGATACCGGTCAGGGTCACTTCTTCGTTCATACTTTCGCCTTCAGCCAGCTCGTAAGCAGCCTTGACGATGGCCAGCTGATCCACAGCCTTGGGTACGACCATATCCCAGGTGAAGGAAACTTCATTGCCTTCAGCATCGGTAATGGTAGCAGTCAGCTTATAAGGAACATCCTCTTCCAGTTCCTTGTTGACCTCAAAAGTGACAGTGCCGTCATCGTTAACAATGATCTTAACGATATCCTCGCCCACATCCACAGACCAAACCACGGTGTAGGGAACGCCGCCGATACGGACGATGCCGTAACGCTCGAAGTTCCGGGGTGTCTGCGTAGGCTCGTCACCTACAGGATACACTGTTTTCAGATATTCCAGTGCAGCTGTGATGCCGTCGATATCCGCTTCGGATACGGTGCCTTGCGGCTCTGTGGTGGTGGGCTCTACATTGGAACCCTGTCCGCCGAACAGTGCGACTGCGCCTACGATCAGACCGATCAGCACAACGGCAGCAAGAATACCAATGAGAAGTTTCTTGTTCTTCATAGCAATCTCCTTTTTCTTGTTTTTATGTCTTCTTCAATATTTATACTATGGCGGGTAGCCCTGAAAAATGTTCTTCAGGGTTACCCATATGTTTAACCAACAATAGAAATATTATTTGCGGAGAATACTTTGACCTGATAGCTGCCGCTGTAGTAGTCCACGATGCCCTTGACATCAATGGTCTTACCTCTGTAGGCCTCTTCCGTGATCAGATCGCCGTTTTCATCGTACAGCACGGTGGTGCGGACAAAAACGGTGGTGCCGTTGTAGCTGCAGGTCAGGGTCATAGCGCCCTTGGAGGAGCTTTCCTCATTGGAGGTGGTGTAGATGCTCTTGACCTGCAGACCCTTCATTTCCACACTGGTGTTCATCGCCAGCGCGGCGTATTTGTGGGTGACTTCCTCTTCTTCTGTCTGAATGATGATATCACTGTAGAAATCATCGACCTCTGTCAGACGGTACGCAGGATCGTTGCCGGTGCTCAGGCACTGGATGTTGTTGGGATCATCGGGTGCCATCATCCGGTACTTCAGGTCGGCTACCTGCCAGGTGCCGCCGGCTTCGTAGTACTGGACAGAGCCCACGATACGCACTTCGTTGCCAACCTGCAGGATCTCCAGACCCTTACCGGTCATATTGTAGCCGTAGTAGACGGCCATACCGTAGTACATATCGGTTTCGGCATCATAGCTTTCCACATAAGCGGTATTGCTGTCATTAACGGTCACAACACCGTTAAAGGCAACACGCACATTGTGATAAGCCTCGATATTGGTCCGCAGCTCCTTCAGGGTCAGCTCCACAGCCTCGCCGTAGTAGAAGTCCGGGTCCTTTTCACCGGAGAAGACATTCAGCTTCAGCGCCTTTGCCTGCTCCAGCGCCAGCATAGCGGTTTCGCCGTAGCGGTTGTTTGCAGAGTTGCTGGCAATGGCCAGACCGTTCTGCAGCAGTTCGATGTTCAGGTTGCGGTAAGTATCACTGCCATAGGGCTTATACCAGACCCAGGACAGGTGACGGTCACCGGTGGAGTCGGTCTCCCAGGCAGCGGTGTCGGATTCCACGATGATGGATTCAGCGCCGGACAGCTTCTCTTTTGTAAAGTTGGAAGCCTTCTTGCCGTATTCCTCAATAACACCGGTGGATTCCGGCGTGTTGACTGCCAGGTAACGGGCCTTCAGCACACCTCTGGAGATCACGGAGGTGGCAATGTGGAAATGGGTGGTGTCGCCGTCGATGAACTGCTTGACGGAAACCTCTGCCTTGGCAGTTTCGGAATCCATATCCAGCCCAAGCGTACCGGCATAGTCCACGATCTCAATATTTTCAGAAGAACCTTCTGTAGTGGTCTGCTCTGATGCCGGGGGCTCAGTGGACTGGGTGTCGCCACCGCAGCCACTAAGCAGTCCCGCCAGCAGGCAGAGGACCAATAATAATGACGTTAAATTTTTAAACATAAGCATTAACCGTTGTATTCGCATTCTTCAACAGCATCTTCAAATGCGGCGTCGATCTGCGCAGCCACATTGTCGCCGGTAAAGGTCAGGCACTTGGAAAGCAGCGCGCCCACCTGGTCACGGGCAACGGAGGAGCCGTTAAACGCGGGAGAGGTGTAGTAAGCATCCTGCTGATCCAGGCAGACCTTAGCAGACAAAGCAGTGATGTTGCTGCCGCCGTCGGCGCTGTTCAGGAATTCCTTGTAGAACTCGTTTTCGCCAACAGACTTCAGAACGGGCACGTAACCGGAGACCATACCGAATTCAGCCTGGAATTCAACGGTAGTGGTCAGGTACTTGACGAACAGCCAGGAAGCGACAACTTCCTGTGAATTGCTGTCCTGGAAGATGCACAGGCTGGGACCCTGGGAGATGACCTTGGGGTTGGAAGCGTCAGCCTGAGGAATGGTGGCAATGCCGACCTCGAAGGGGTAGCTGCCGTCCACCATATCGGGACGCTGGTGGGTAGCACCGGCGGAAGAACCGATGGACATATAGCTCTTGATGTCGCCAGCGCCCTGGGCGGTGAACATTTCGGAGGTGTAGGTGCCCAGCAGGGTCTGGGTGGTCAGGTAGCCCTTGTTGTACCACTCGTTGAACTTCAGAATGAATTCCTTGTTGGCATCGTTGTTGAACAGGTAGTGGTCGCCGGTAGCGCTGGTGTAGGGATTGCCCAGCTGCTCACACATGGTGATGAACCAGTTGGCCTCGGAGTCGTAGCCCAGAGGGATGCAGGTGGGGTCGATGGCCTTGATCTGCTCACAAACAGCTTCCAGCTCATCCCAGGTGGTGGGAACGGAAATGTTATTTGCTTCGAAGAAGGTCTTATTATAGTACAGAACCTCGGTGGACTTGTTCAGGGGCAGGGTATACATCAGGCCGTCGCCGAAGGCAGCGCCTTCCTGATAGTAGCCTTCGATGAAGTCATCGATCTGCGCCTGGGTCAGACCCAGAACCTCGGTGCTGCCGTCAGCGCGGGTCACTTCGATCTCGCTGGCGATCAGGTCGTCCAGCGCGACAACGGCCTTCGCGATGTTGTAACGGGCAACGTGGTCAGGATAGCAGTAAGCGATGTTGGGCTGATTGCCTGCATTGATCTGTGTGGTGATCTGGTCACGAACGTCGTCATAGCTGCCGACCTGCTCGTGCTCGATATGGATGTTGGGATACAGCTTGTTGAACTCCACGATATAGGTGTCCAGCACTTCACGCAGGTTGGCACCCATAGTGTGATAGAAGGTGATGGTCACTTCGCTGCCGTCGTAGCCTTCTGCAGGAACTGCAAAGTTGCCGATGACGGAAGTGCCGGCATTTTCGTTTTCATCGTTGTTGACATTTTCATTGGTTGTGCCGGTGTTGCCGGTGTTGCCGCCGCAAGCAGCGAACATACACACCAGCATTGCTGCCATCAGCAGCAGTGCAATCAGTTTCTTCATAGTCTTTTTCCTTTCTTTTCCCGTTTTTTACTCTTTTTTATCTGTACAGGCTTTTGCCTGTCTGATACATATTTTATGAACACGCCCTTGCCTCCCCTGTAGGGGAGGTGCCCAGTGCGCACACTGGGCAGAGGGGTTTCCGGAGCCTCCGTCCACCCCTCAGTCAGCCTGTTTGGCTGACAGCTCCCCTCAAGGGGAGCCTTAAGGCACAGTTCCTCTAAACAGCTTAGCCCTTGATACCGCTGCGGCTGACACCTGCCATAATATACTTACGCAGGAACAGGAATACTATAAACAGCGGTGCGGAAACGATGGCAACGGCTGCCATCTGCACCGGGAAGTTTACGTCGCCGGAGGTATCGGTAAAAGCATTACGCAGACCGTTGGTGATCAGGCGGTGAGCCTCGTCGTTGGCAACCAGTCGGGGCCAGACGTAGGTGTTCCATGCGCCCATCATCTTCAGAATGGTAATGGAGATCAGTGTAGGCAGGGACAGGGGGATCATTACCTTCCACAGGTACTTCAGATCGGAAGTACCGTCCACCTTGGCTGCCAGGTACAGCTCATTGGGGATCTGCAGGAAGTTCTGCCGCAGCAGATAGATATAGAACACACTGACCAGGAACGGGATGATCAGCGCATAGAAGGTGTTCAGCCAGCCCAACTGGGTCACGGTCATATAGTTGGTGATGGTAAACAGCTCACCGGGGATCATCATCGTTGCAAGCAATGCGCTGAACAGTGTTTCCCGACCCTTGAACTCCAAACGGGCAAAGGCAAAAGCGGAAAGCACGGTGATGACGAGGGAGAGCAGTGTGGAGCAGACACCAACGATCAGGGTGTTGACAAACAGCGTACCCAGATTCGCGGTGGTAAAGGCTTCCACATAGTTGTACCAAATGATCTGCTTGGGCCAGAAGGTGGGCACCGCCAGGCGGTACTCATCCAAATTCTTCAGGGAGGAAATGATCATCCAGTAGAAGGGAAACAGCACGATCAGTGCCATCAAACCTAAGAATAAATAAGTCAGGGTCTTTACGGCGGTGGTGCCGATGCGCTGCCCCAGCTTCATCCGGTTCATATCCCGTTCTTTCATAACATTATTGGAAGAATCAGCCATCTTCTGCACCTCCTTAATAATGAACGTGTTTCTTGATGACCCGGTTGTTAAAGATGGTAACCACCAGGATCAAAGCAAACAGGATCAAAGCCGCGGCGCTGGCACGGCCCTGAGAGTTGGTCTCCAAAGAGTCGTAAATGAAGCCAACCATCGTATTAAGCCGTCCGGCATCGTCTGCAGGACCCATATTTTCACCGAAAATACCGATAATGCTGGAGTATTCCTTGAAGCCGCCGATGAAGCCGGTGATGATGACATAAGCCAGCATGGGGGACAGCAGAGGAATAGTGATACGGGTGAACACCCGGATACGGGGTGTGCTGTCCACCTTGGCAGCATCGTAGTACTGCTTGTTCACACTCTGCAGACCGCCAAGCAACACCAGGATCTTAAAGGGCAGGGCGTTCCAAACGATGTAAACCACCATTACGGTCATATTGGCCCAGTATTCCGAGCCGTAGTTGATCCAGTTCACCGGCTTGCCGCCAAAGAACTCGATCACATTGTTGATGATACCGGCCGTGATAATGATCTCATTTTCCGTGCCGTAGAAGGAGCCCACAATGTTGAACATCGCGGCAAACACCATACCGATGGCGATGGAGTTGGTCACGTAGGGCAGGAAGAAGATGGTCTGCAGAAATTTATTTAAGAACTTGATGGAGTTCAGCGCCACAGCGATGACCAGGGCCAGCAGTGTGGAGATGGGAACCGTCAGCACGCAAAGCAGGACGGTGTTTTTCATACACTGCAGAAATCTTTTATACTTGATAACCTTCGCGAAGTTACCGATGCCGAAATTGAAGGTGGCACCGGCCACGGCCTCCAGACCCTTATAGTCTTCCAAAAATGCCATCCGGACCGTATTGATAATGGGCCATACGGTAAACACCAGCAAAAGAATGATCGCCGGTGACAAGTACAGCCATGCTTTCCATTGCTGCTTGCTATCTACCATATTAATTCACCTCGAAATAAATACGCTCTTCAGTTTCCTTGTTGAAAATGAACACCTTGTGGGGCTTCAGACTGTAGTGGACGGTCTTGGCAGTCACATCCACCTTGCAGTCGGCGTCGATGATGGAACGGATCACCGGGTTCAGAGAATTCTCGTGGGTGGAAACGATGCTCACATCACGTCCCATAACCTCCACGTTGCTCAGATCGCACTCCAGCGCACCACCGTCGCACAGCTCAAAGCCTTCGGGACGGATGCCCACGATCACTTCCTGATCAGAAACACCGCCGACCTCCAGCACAGCCTTGCCGCCGATCAGCAGCTTGCCGCCCTGAACCGCGCCCTCCAGCACGTTGATGGGGGGTGTACCCAGGAACTTGGCAACAAACAGGTTTACAGGATCATCGTACACATCCTGGGGCTTACCGATCTGCTGCAGCACACCCAGCTTCATCACAACGATCATATCGGAAATGGACATTGCCTCTTCCTGGTCGTGGGTAACGAATACGGTGGTGATGCCGGTCTCCTTCTGGATACGGCGGATCTCCTCACGGGTCTGCAGACGCAGACGGGCGTCCAAATTGGACAGAGGTTCGTCCAGCAGCAGAACACGGGGCATCTTGACCAGCGCACGGGCAATCGCCACACGCTGCTGCTGACCGCCGGACAGCTCGCTGGGCTTGCGGTCCATCAGCTCATCGATCTGCACCAGTCTGGCAGCTTCCAATGCACGCTTGTGCATTTCTTCCTTGCTGAGCTTGTCCGCGCCCTTCAGATTCTGCAGGGGGAACAGGATGTTCTGCTTCACGG
>CAZLLC010000048.1:0-11632 GCA_964560245.1 uncultured Oscillospiraceae bacterium
TCTTTGTCTTACTGCCGGTGGCGGAGGTATTCTTCCAGCTGCCGCTGGAGGAGGTGCGGTACTGCCACTGGTAGGTAATATCGCTGCCGGTTGCGGAAACCGTAAACTTAGCAGTTTTACCTGCCACCAAGGTCTTGTTGCTGGGCTGGGTCTTGATGCCCAGTACATTCAGGTTCACTACATTGGTGTAGATCACATTGCCGGCAGAATCGGTGATCTTACAACGGTACTGATAGCCGTGCTTTGCCGCCGTAGCCGCAACGGACAGGGTCTTTGTCTTACTGCCGGTGGCGGAGGTATTCTTCCAGCTGCCGCTGGAGGAGGTGCGGTACTGCCACTGGTAGGTAATATCGCTGCCGGTTGCGGAAACCGTAAACTTCGCGGTAGTGCCGGCCTTGACCGTCTTATGGGCAGGCTGGCTTGTAATGCCAAGTACATTCAGGTTCACTACATTGGTGTAGATCACGTTGCCGGCAGAATCGGTGATCTTGCAGCGGTACTGATATCCGTGCTTTGCCGCTGTAGCCGCAACAGGCAAGGTCTTTGTCTTACTGCCGGTGGCAGAGGTATTCTTCCAGCTGCCGCTGGAGGAGGTCCGGTACTGCCATTGGTAGGTAATATCGCTGCCGGTTGCGGAAACCGTAAACTTCGCGGTAGTTCCGGCCTTGACCGTCTTGTGGGCAGGCTGGCTTGTAATGCCCAGTACGTACAAGTTCACTGTTTCAGTATAGATGGTATTGCCGTTGCTGGTGATCTGACAGCGATACTGATAGCCGTGACGGGCAGTGGTAGCCAATACAGACAAGGTATTAGTCTTATTGCCGGTGGCGGAGACATTCTTCCAGCTGCCGCTGGAGGAAGCTCTGTACTGCCACTGGTAGGTCAGGCTCTCACCGGTTGCGGAAACTGTAAACTTCACGGTAGTGTCGGCCTTCACAGTCTTGCTGGAGGGCTGGGTATTAACGCCCCATACATACAGTGTTGCCGCATTGGAGGTAACGGTATTACCTGCGCCATCTGTAATGATGCAGCGATACTGATAACCGCCGCGGGATGCGGTAGCATGTACGGTCATGGTCGCTGTGGTGTTGCCCTCAGCCGCCGCGTTCTTCCAGCTGCCGCTGGTGGAAGCTCTGTACTGCCACTGGTAGGTCAGGTCACCGCCGGTAGCCTCTACAGTAAATACCGTATCGGTGCCGATGGCTGCTGTTCTGTTGACAGGCTGGGTGGTAATACCCAGTACATACAGGGACACTGCGTCAGACAGGACTGTGGCGCCGGTAACATCGGTGATCAGACAGCGGTACTGATAGCCGTTGCGCCATGTGGTAGCAGGCACAGTCAGTGTGGCTGTATCGCAGCCGGTGGCGCCGGTATCTGCCCACTGACCGCTTTCGGAGGAACGGAACTGCCACTGATAGGCAACATTCATACCGGTAGCTTCTACAGTAAAGCTGACATCGCCGTCAGGTTCGGTATAGACGCTTACAGGCTGCTGTGCGAAGCCCAGCACGAACAGGGTCGCCGTGTTGGTATAAACCTCATTGCCCGCGCTATCCGTGATCTTGCAGCGGTACTCGTAACCATCGCGGGAGGGCTTTGCCGCTACGGGAAGCTCCGCTGTCTTGTTGCCTTCTGCCGAAACATTCTTCCAGCTGCCGCTGGAGGAGGTCCGGTACTGCCACTGATACTGAAGGTCCTTGCCTACTGCCTTTACGGCGAAGTATGCGGTATTGCCGCTGACGGTAACATAGCTCAGAGGCTGCTCCAAAATGCCGATGGCACCGGAGGTAATCCAGTTCAGTGTGCCGCCGTAATTGCGCATCACATCGGGTGTCCAGGTCTCATCGTCTGCAGGATAGTAGGCATTGGCCGCAACGCCGGTGAATACCCAATCATCAATGCTGGGTGCATTGCCGGTGAAGGTCACATCGCCCAAATTCCAGCACTCGGAGAAGGCGTAATCCACGATGGTGGTAACACTTTGGGGGATCTGGATATCCTCCAGACTGACACATTCCGCAAAGGCTCTGTACGCAATAGCTGTGATCGTATCAGGCATATTCACATCTACCAGAGAATCACAGGAATAGAAGGTTGCCTGATCGATGTAGGTCACAGTATCAGGAATGGTCACGCCGATCAGTCTGTCGCAGTTTGCAAAAGCATTTTCCCAAATGGTGACCACACTGTCAGGCACAGTGTAGTGACCGATCAAGCCGCCGGGGGCCTGGATCAGCTGTGTCATATCCTTGGTGAACAAAACACCGCATTCATCTGAGCAGTAGGAATTGTTGTTGACATCTACAGTGATGCTTGTCAGGCTGTCACAGTCAGCCAGGGCATTTGTGCCGATATAGGCTGTCATTATAGGAATGCTGATAGATTGCAGTGCGTCACAGTTTTCAAAGGCGTAGCTGTCGATCATCGTTACATTCTGCGGAACCACAATTGCCTGCAGGGCTGTGCAGTTTGCAAAGGTGCGGTAGTTGATGTACTGCAGCTGCTCCGGCAGAACGATGGAGGCCAGACTGTAGCAGTTTTCGAAGGCCTGGGCACCGATATAGGTCGTCATTGTAGGAATGCTGATGGACTGCAGCGCGTGACAGTTCCGGAATGCCAGATCATAAATATCTGTGTTTCTGGCATAGATGTCAACGGTAGTCAGGTTATAGCAGTTTTCGAAGGCGCTGTAACCAATATTGATGACAGTAGATGCCAGCGTCACGGTTTCAATCTGGTAGCACTCGAAGAACGCATATTCACCCACATTCTCAACGCCCTCTTCGATCATAACATACTTGACCGGATAGCCGCAGTAGTGCCAGGGCGCATACCAGTAATATTCATAGTCTTCCATACGGCCCTCGCCGGAGATGGTCAGGGTTCCGTCATAGGCCAGCACCCAGGAGACCTCACCGGTTTCGCCGCTGGCAACATTGTAGTAATTTACATAATTGTCAGTAAAGCTGTCATCGCAGTTGGCGCAGCTATAGGTGGTATAGCCGTCGGTTTCCGGTGTGGGCGCGGTAAACACACCTTCATAGCTGTGACCCATCATCGGAATTCTGTCGTTACGGATGATCTGCTCACAGATCTCGCACAGCACCGCGGAGGTGTAGCCATCCTCTGTACAGGTAGCTGCCTTGCCCTTCACGGTCTCACCGGGGTGCACCAGGGTGTTGGCTGTGATCTCAGAGAAGGAATAGCCGTAATATGTAATGCTGTAATCTGTGCACAGAGTGATCTGCACGGTATCGCCGGGCACTGTTAAAGTTACACCCGCCGCCCGTGTGCCGCTGTAGCTGGCGACCTGCAAGCCGTTGCCGTCCAGGATGTAGATGTAGTCGCAGTTTTCTGTCAGGGTCTCATCAGAGAAGGTCAGGGTAATGCTCAGAGCGCCGGGAACTGTCAGGGTCTTTGTTTGGTACAGATTATTACTGTAATCGTGGTCGCTTTCCGGATACAGTGCCGGATCGATCAGTTCGTTTTCCTGTCCGTTGTGGACCGCAACCACAATATTGGCAGAATAGCCGCCATAGGAAACGGTAATATTCTTCTTGCCCACTGTGGAAGTGTCGCAATCACTGACAGTCAGTGCTGCAGGATCGATCAGGAGCTCTGCTCCGCCTTCGTGGACGGACACCACCTGCAGCTTGGAAATATCCAGCTGCGTACCTACAGTAGCAACGACCACTTCTTCCGCAACGCGGATGCCGGTGATCTCGCCCAAAGCGATCCAGGTGATCTCGCCGCCGTAGTTCTGGCAAGCCGCTTCGGTCCAGGTTTCGTTACCCGCAGGATAATAAGCTGTGATCGTTACATTTTCGAATGCATCCTCTGCCATTTCCGGTGCGTTACCGGTGAAGGTCACGGTTTGCAGATCGTAGCAGCAGTAGAACGCGTTGCTTGCGATCTCGGTGACGCCTGCGCCGATGGTCACGGACTTCATATCGCTGGAGTAGAAGCTATACATGCCTAAGTACTCCACACTGTCCGGAATGGTGACGGAGGTCAGGGAGTTGCTTTCAGAGAAGCACCAATCTCCAATAGATACCAGTGTATCGGGAAGATTTACGGTTTTCAAACCGTAGCAGCCGGAGAATACGCCATACTCCAATGCAGTAATGCTTTCGGGAATGGTGATGGATTCCAGCGCTCTGCAATTGCTGAAGGCGTAGGTGCCCAGCTCTGTCAGGCTCTGCGGCAGCTGAATTTCTCTCAGACCGGTGCAGTTTGCAAATGCATTATTACCAATACGGGTCACGCCCTCCGGGATCGTAACAGAAGTCAGGCTTGTGCATTGGTTAAATGCGACATCGCCAATTTCCGTAACACTGGCAGGAATGACGATTTGTGTCAGACCTGTGCAGCCGCTAAATAAGCCATACGGCAGTTCAGTAAGGCTATCCGGCAGATCCACTTCCGTCAGGCTCTGGCAGTTAAAGAATACACTTTGGCCAATATAGCCAACGCTGTTCGGAATCCGGATTTCAGACAAGCTGGTACATCCGCAGAATGCTTCATTGTGGATTTCAGTTACCGTGTTGGGGATCGTCACACTCTTCAAACCGGTACAGTTCAGGAATGTATCAGAGTTGATCTGGGTCATACCTGTGGACAGCACAACGGATTCCAAACCGGAACAGTTCAGGAACGCATACGAGCCGATGAATTCAACACTGTTGGGGATATTGATAGACTTCAGGGCATAGCAGTTGTTGAATGCCGCATATCCAATTTCCGTCAGGGTGCTGGGCAGAGTGATCTCTTCCAGCTCCTCGCAATTCAGGAAGCCGTATTGTCCAATGGAGGTCACGCCCTCTTCGATCACAGCCTTCTTCACTGCGTAAGGTATGTTCTTCCAGGGCAGTGTTGCGCTGCTGTAGGAATACATCGAGCCGGTACCGGAGATGGTCAGCGTGCCTTCAAAGCTCAGCACCCAGGTCAGGTCATCGCCGCAGATGCCGCTTGCCACATTGTCATAGGTGGTATGATCATCCACATAGCTGTCACCGCAGACGGGACAGGTGTAGGTGGTGTAGCCGCCCATTTCCGGTGTAGGATCGGTCACAACAGCTTCATAGCTGTGACCCAACGCAGGCAGTACAGCGCTGCTGGTCTTTGCCTGGCACAGTTCGCAGTAGATGCCTGCTGTGTAGCCATCCTCTGTACAGGTGGGCTCCAGGCCTTCCGTTGCAGTACCGGTATGCTTGACCAGTTCTGCCCGGATCTCCGAGAAGGAATAGCCATAATAAGTCACGCTGTAGTCTGTATCCAAACGGATCTGGACTGTATCACCAGGCACCGTAACAGTGGTTCCGGCAAAGTTGCTGCCGCTGAATTCTGCAATACGGGCGCCGTCTTTATCCATAACGGTAACATAGTCGCAGCCTTCTGTTTCGGTTTCCTCGGAGAAGGTTAAGGTAATGTAGGTACTTCCGGGAATCGTCAGCACCTTGGTTTCACTGATGCCGTTTGCATATTGGTGGTCGCTTTCCGGATAAAGCGCAGGATCAACAAGCTGTTCCTCTCTGCCCTCGTGGACAGCCACGGTGGCGGTATTGGTGTACGCGCCGTAAGAAACAGTGATCTCCTGACGGCCCACCTCAGAGGTGTCGTAGTCACTGATGGTCAGGTCTGCAAAGCTTGCAGTCAAACGAATATCGTCCTCATAGATCAGCTCTGCCTGGATGTGCTGCTCGTCCAAAACAGTTCCCACGGCAACAGGAATCACATCACCCGTCAGCAGATTCATACCGATCAGCTCGCCCAGAGCGATCCAGTTAACACCGCCGCCGTAGCTCTGCATCACATCTTCTGTCCAGGTGGCATTGCTTGCCGGATAATACGCCACAGGAGCAGCACTGTAGAAGCAATTCTCTCCAAATGTGGGCGCATCACCTGTAAAGCGGATGATCTTCAGGCTGTTTGCGTATACAAATACTTCATTTCCGAAAGATTCTACGCCGCTGCCTACATGCACCTTAACCAGATTGTAGTTATGGCTGAAGGCAAAATTATTGATTGTTGTAACACTGTCCGGAATGGTCACTTCAGTCAGACCTTCGCATTCCAAAAACGCGGAATTACCAATGGTGGTAACGCCTTCAGGGATAACGACACTGTTCAGCGCCTCGCAGTCATAGAAGGTATAAGGCGCAATCTCCGTCACACCCTCCGGAATGACCACAGAAGTCAGCCCATAGCAATAGCCAAAGGCAAACTGACCAATAGCTGTCACGCTGTCAGGAATGTCCACTGCACGCATATAGCCACAGCCATTAAAGGCATACTCTCCGATGCCGGTAATGCCTTCGCTAATGGTGACTGTGTAGATGTTGTCCACATAGTCCAGCCAGGGAGCATCCGTCATAGCGCCGGTGCCGGTGATCTCCAGATGACCGTTTGCATCCAGCGCCCACGCCAGACCGTCTGCACTGGTGCCGCTGGCGATCAGCTCCGGCTCCTCACTGGGGACCGGCTCCACCACCTCATCCTCTGCGGATGCATCGGGAACCGGCTCCACGACCACAGAATCCTCTGCGACCGCTTCACCCACTTCAATTTCTTCCGCTTTTGCCCCAATACTGATGCCGGGCAGGTAGGAAACTACCATTGCCACGCACAGCAGCAGGGACAAAAGCCGATGAACGTACTTTTTGATTTCCATATTTTCTCCTCCTGGTAAAAATTATTGGATATGCTTTTGCCGTGGTTTTTCCAATACATACCTTATTATGGATTATATTACAGCACATCAGGAAAATCAAGGTATATTTGCCATCCAAAGCCATCACTTTTCATGAAAATTCCCGTTACTAAATTATTGTTTAGAAGAATATTTGTAGGGACCGGCGACCTAAAGGCTCCCCTGTAGGGGAGCTGTCAAATTGCCGATATTAGGCAATTTGACTGAGGGGTGAAGGTCGAAATTAAAAACATCTGCATCATCGACACAGCTGCAAACCCCTCCGTCACGGCTATGCCGTGCCACCTCCCCTACAGGGGAGGCATTGGGTGGTGCGCTAAATTCTGATTTATCGACATAATTGTCAGCTGTCAACTGTCAGCTGTCAACTAAAAGAAGCGGCTCGGTGAGCCGCTTCTTTTGTGATCATATTCTGTTTTCCCGGGAGGAAAGGTACTTGCGAACCATCAATGCCACCTTGAACACGATGGCGTGGTCAAACTGGCGCAGATCCAGACCGGTCAGCTTCTTGATCTTTTCCAGACGGTAGACCAGGGTGTTACGGTGGACGAACAGCTTCCGGGAGGTCTCGGAAACGTTCAGGTTGTTCTCAAAGAACTTATTGATGGTAAACAGTGTTTCCTGATCCAGCGCATCGATGGTATTCTTCTTAAACACTTCTGTCAGGAAAATATCGCACAGGGTGGTCGGCAGCTGATAGATCAAACGGCCGATGCCCAAATTCTCATAGTTGATGATGCTCTTTTCCGTGTCGAACACCTTGCCCACATCGATGGCAGTCTGAGCTTCCTTGTAAGCGTCAGAAAGCTCACGCAGATGCGTTGCTACAGTGCCGATACCGATCACGGTCTTGACAAACAGCTCGCTTTTCAGCTTGTCTTCCATTGCCTTTGCCATTTTTTCCAGCTCCTTGCCGGAAATATCACCCGTAAACTGCTTGATGACCGCAATATCCGTTTCGTTGATGCTGATGACAAAATCCTGCAGCTTATCCGCAAACATTCCGGACAGCACATCCACTGCTGCCACATCACTGCGGCCGATCTGCCGCACCAAAAATACGGCCCGGGGGGCATCGGTGGCAAAGTGCAGCTCCTTGGCACGGATGTAAATATCACCGGAAAGAATGTTATCCATAATGATATTCTTCACAAAAGTGCCCCGATCGTGCTTTTCCTCATAAAAACTCTTGGCATCATTGAGGGCTATGTATGCCAAATTGCAGCAGATCTTTGCCTGCTCATCATCGCCGGTGCAGAACACCGCGTATTCAAAGTAGTTGCTGTTGTTCAGAATCGCTTTAAAGGTCTTTTGACTAAACCGCACAGCCTGATCACCGCTGCCGGCGATCTGGATAGCAGCCTCTGCCCAGCGCTCACCCAGCAGAGCCGTATCTGTACAGGAAATCACACAGCCATCGTTGTCAATCACACCGAAGGTGCGGTCTGCAGCATCCTTTAACTGCAGAATGACTTTTTGAAAAATACCGTTGGACATTTTCAGCACTCCTCTTCCTTCTATATCAGCATTTTAAACAAGTTGCATCAGTATTATATACCCATTTTGAACAAATTGCAAGTGTCTTTTGACATATTCGTGCAAAAAGTGTGTTAATTTTTGTGAAATATTCCAAAAGCATTGTCAGGAGTAACCGATGATTAAATCGGCAAGAGCCGGTGGCGAGAGATTTTGCCACAAATTGAAGTTCGGAAAACGCAGGAATACTGGATGTCTTTCAAGTTTTTCAAACTGAAAAGCTGGGGCAAAAGATCTGTCAGCAGCCGCAGGAGATTTGATCATGGGTTACAGGAAAAGAGCAAATCCACTTCCTCTACAGCCAAAAGACGCACTTCTCCTATAGGCAGATCACCCAAAAGCAGCCCGCCCTCCTGCCGCCGCTGCAGATAAAGCACCGTCATTTCCCGGGCGGCCATCATCCGGCGCACCTGATGATACTTACCTTCACAGACGGTGATCAGGCTCTCCCCTTCTGCCAAAGGCGTCAGCTCCGCCGGCAGACACCGGGTACCGTCACGCAATGTAAGTCCCTGCCGGAAGGCCTGCACATCCTGTTCATCGGCGCAGCCCTCGTGACGGGCATAGTATATTTTCTGCACTTCGTTTTTGGGGCTGATCAGCCGGTGCAGCAGCTCGCCGTCATTGGTAAAAAGCAGCAGTCCCTCGGTGGCCTTATCCAGTCGACCCACAGGCTTCAGCTCCATCCCACGGTACTGCGGCGGCAGCAGCTCCATCACGGTCCTTTCCGTTTTGTCCTCCGTAGCTGTAACGAAGCCTGCCGGTTTGTTCATCATCAGCACCACTGTGCCCACCGCATTCACCGCTTCCCCATCCAGGCAGACGGTATGCGCTTGAGGGTCGATCTTTCGGCTGCCGTCTTTTTCGACCCCGCCGTCTACGCGGACACGCCCTGCTTTCAGGATGGCTTTCACCTGACTGCGTGTGCCTGCGCCGCAGTCGCACAAAAATTTGTCCAATCGTTCCATAATTTCTCCGTTCTATCCCTCCCGCTGTGCGAATACAGTAGTAGTGTCAAATGCGGGGGCCTCTAAAAACTGATTTTTAGTCGGGTGCCCTTAAAATTAGGAGGGGTTTATTATGATGTTTATGACCGCGAAGGTCGATATAAAAAAGCTTTTGATCGTGGTCGGCGCCGTTGTGGCAGTGATCGTGGCATTGGTATTGCTTTTTGGCGGTTCCGGCAACAGCACCAGCACATCCACCGCCGCCGTATCCGGCAATGATGCCCGGGTGGAATTTTTGAAGGGCTTCGGCTGGGATGTAAGTGCCTCTCCCACCGAATCCGGTCAGGTGAAGATCCCCCAGACCTCCACCGATGTGTACGAGCGCTACAACGCCCTGCAGAAAAGTCAGGGCTATGATCTGACCCAGTATGCCGGCAAGACCGTTATGCGCTATGTTTACAAGATCAACAACTATCCCGGTGCCACAGACCCGGTATACGCCACACTTTTGGTGTATAAAAACCAGATCGTCGGCGGTGATGTGACCAATACAGCCGCCAAGGGCCTTATCAGCGGTTTTAAAATGCCCGCCAACACCCCGGACGCAACGGTACCGGAATCTACTGCCCCGGAAACCACGCTCCCTGCTGAATAGGGTTATACCGCCCTCTCAGTCTCGCTTCGCTCGCCAGCTCTCCCAGAGGGAGAGCGGCACCCTCTCCCTCTGGGAGAGGTGTCAGCCCTTCCGGGCTGACGGAGAGGGTCATAGACTATGTACCATTTGGTTTATTATACCTTATTTTTCCTGCCTTGACAATGGTGCTTTACTGTGATATGCTGACTAAAATCAAATATCTTCAGGGCAGGGTGCGATTCCCGACCGGCGGTAACAGTCCGCGAGTGTTGCAAAAGAAACACTGAATCGGTGCAATTCCGATACCGACAGTACAGTCTGGATGGAAGAAGAAAAAACGCGAATGCTATGCCCTGGGTGTTTTTTGCACCCGGGGCTTTTTAAGGCGTGTTGCAAAACATTTTGTGACACCCGGAGCCGGCAATGTCATTAAAATAACGATTGCAGTACCGAATCCTCGTGTCATCGATGCGCGACCATCGGGCGTCGATGGATCCTCGCACCGAGTTTTTGCCGTGTAGTTTTGATCGTGCGTAGATTCTTCGACGCGCTTCGCTTGCTCAGGATGACACAGCAGCCGATACTTTTCTCCTAAACTTAGTGGCATTACGCAGGAGCGGTGTCCCTACGCAATATTATTGATACAGCTTTATAAAAAAGGATTGTTTTTATGAAACAGATGAATGTAAAAAAGCTGGTGCTGCTCAGTATGCTGGCAGCAGTCAGCTATATGATCGTAGCCTTGGTGCGGATCCCGGTGGTGTCGTTTTTGAAATATGAGCCTAAGGATGTGATCATCACCATCGGCGGCTTTTTATGCGGTCCGCTTTCTGCCGCGGTCATCAGCCTGGCGGTAAGCCTTTTGGAGATGGTCACCGTCAGCGATACGGGCATCATCGGCTGTGTGATGAACTTTCTGTCCACCTGCAGCTTTGCCTGCGTGGCAGCGGTGATCTACAAAAGGCACCGCACCCAGACCGGTGCCCTGATGGGGCTGATCGCCGCTACCGCTTCAATGACTTTGGTGATGATCCTTTGGAACTGGCTGATCACGCCCCTGTATCTGGGGGTGACCCGGGAAGCTGTAAAAGGAATGCTTTTGCCCGTATTTCTGCCGTTTAATCTGCTGAAGGCTGTGCTCAACAGCGCCCTGACCCTGCTGATCTACAAGCCCGTATCCCGGGCGCTGCGCCATACCGGTCTGCTGCCGCCCTCTCAGACCTCCGGAAAGACCTTCCGTTGGGGCGTGCTTCTGCTGGCAATGGCCGCCGCAGTGACCTGCATCGTGATGATCCTGGTTCTTCAAGGTATCATTTGATCGGTATTGGTAGATATAAACAGGCTTTTTGTGATCATTATAGATTTTTTGTGCAAAATGACCATATCAAAACCGCAATTTTCGAAATAATATCTCTTTCCTAATTCCAAAAAATATGGTATGGTAATAGATGGAGCTTTATGCGACCTACCCCCGTTATTCAATGCAAGCCCATTTTAACATAAGGAGCTGTATCTATGTATTTTCAGAAAAAACGCGTCATCGCAATGCTGCTGGCCGGCGGTCAGGGCAGCCGGCTGAAGGTTCTGACAGAAAAAACTGCCAAGCCTGCCGTTCCTTTCGGCGGTAAGTACCGCATCATCGATTTCCCTTTGAGTAACTGTGTCAATTCCGGCATCGATACCGTGGGTATTCTGACCCAGTATCAGCCCTTGGAGCTGAATGAGTACATCGGCAACGGTCAGCCCTGGGCTGGAGCAGATGTGCAACGAGCTGGACGTGGCATTCCTGAATCCCGGATTCAT
>CAZLLC010000049.1:0-306 GCA_964560245.1 uncultured Oscillospiraceae bacterium
GGAGCCCACAGTCTGGGTGCGGTACTCATTCAGACCGACGATGTCGGTGGAGTACAGGGTGTTGGAGCCGGTGTAGACCGGATCCAGATACACATAGTAGTTGAACAGAACGTCCTCAATCGTCAGGGGATGGCCGTCGGAGAACTTGATGCCGTTCTTCAGAACGAAGGTGTAAGTAACGGTGCCATCGTTGTTTTCCACGATGTCATAGTCCTTGGTCACAACGGCTTCATTTTCGCCGTAAGCAACCTGCACTTCGCCATCCTTAAAGGTAGAGCCCAGCATACCGATCTGGGTCATACCAAC
>CAZLLC010000049.1:316-11368 GCA_964560245.1 uncultured Oscillospiraceae bacterium
ACCAACGATGGTGCCGTCATTGGCAGAGGTGTAGAAGAAGGGATTGAACAGGCCGTCCAGCTGTTCGGTCATAATTACGAAGGCATCCGTACCGGAACCGCCGCAGCCGGAGAGCATGGATACCATACCTATGCACAGTGTGATGCACAGGATCAGGGAAAGAATTCTTTTCATTTTGATCTTGCTCCTTTTTTATTTCGTATTAGGCTCCTCTAAAAACTATTTTTTAGTCGGGTGCCTGAAGATTTTGGCACAAATTAAAGTTTGGAAAACGCAGTAATACTGGATGTATTTTAAGTTTTTCAAACTGAAAAGTTGGGGCAAAAGATCAGGCATACCGGCAAAAAAGATGTTTTTAGAGGTGCCTTGTTATTTACTGCGTAACGAATTCCACGGAAACCGCGTTTTCGGTTACGGTAATTACAACATTTTCGGGATTATCGCCTGTAGCCTCACAGGTGATGCCGGTGTAGTCCACATCCGTGCTGCCCATACCGCACAAAAGACCGATCACATAATCGTCAGTGCCAAAGTAGCAGCCGGAATTGATCAGCAGCTTGCTTTCCAGAATGCTGAGATCGGAAAGGGCTGTTTTGTCAGACAGGCTGCCGCAGAGCAGACCGTAAGCAGTGCCTGCCACACGGGTGCCGTTTTTAATGGTAAAGCTGATGTTTTTGAAGGTCAGATCACTGATAACGGCTGTTTCCGCCAACTGACCGAACAAGCCAGCGCTTGTCTTGGAGTTATCCGTTTGGATCAGGCTCACATTGGAAATAGTGTGCCCGTTGCCCTTGATGGTACCGGTAAAGCTGCCGTACATTGCGGCAGTGGGCCAAATAGCATCGGTAAAGTCCAGATCCGCGCAGATCTCATAGCTGCCGTCGGGCTTGAAATTCTCCGCAAACTGCTTGGCAGTGGAAATGCGGTACCACTCCCCTTCTGTGAAGTCCACATAAAGCTGCAGTGTGCTGTTCTCCACGGTGGCAGCTTCCCCGTTCAGGATCGCAGGATGGGCAATGGCAGCATCCTTGATCTGCTGCTTGCCGGCAGCGTCATAATAGACACCGCTGAAGGTGCAGCCTTCCTGCTTGGGGAACTTATACATATTGATGGCGCCGGATTCCTCATTCCAACCGGGGATCTGAATCTCAGAAACCTCCAGGGGCGAGAAGCTGTAAGTACTCAGCAGCTCTCCGGAATCCAGGTCGTAAAACTCGATCTCATAAAGCGGTGCCCAGGCTGCGTACAGGGTCAGTACAGGCTCTTGGGCGGTATGCTGACCGTTGGGGTCCACCGCCAAACGGTCAGTCTCAAAATTCCAGGGCTGGGCGTAGGTATAGGTCACATTACCTTCGCTGTCTGCGGTTTCTTCGCACTGAGCATACCAGCCAGCCAGGAAATATCCGTTTTTAACCGGGGTGAATGCGTCCTTGTCACGGGCAGCATCATTGGGTGCGATCAGGGCAAGCTCCACTTTTCCGTCGGCATTGACTGCCATATCGGAAATATTATAGGAATCCACGATGATGGGCGCATTGTCTGTGAAAGCACCGCCGTTGGCGTCAAATTTGACGCTTACATTGTAGTTTTCACTGTCATTGACTTCATAGGGTGTCTGCTCACAGCCGGCAAAACAAATCGTCAGCAAAAGCAGCATACACAGAAGTATGGCTTTGGTTTTTAATTTCATTTTCGCATCTTCCTTCTGCTGGGGAAAGTCACTTCCGTGACTTTCCCCATTGTTACGAATTACTCAGCGTTTGCAGGTTCTTCCGCAGGCTCTTCCACAGGATCTTCCACAGCTTCTTCTGTAGCTTCCTCTGCAGCTTCTTCTGCCGTTTCTTCAGGCTGTTGTGCGGTTGTTTCTTCCGCAGCTTCTTCCTGAATAACCTTGGGCTTTCTGGCAAACAGCTTCTTAATGGCATTATATACCTTCACGGCAAGGGCCGCAATGTGCTTACCCAGACACAGAATGCCTGCCCAGATCTTCTTCAGCACGCTCACGATGACAATACCGATCACCTTGATCAGCTCGCAGAATACTTCCTTGAAGCTGCGCTGCTGCTTCTTGGCCTTCAGCACGCACCAGGCAACAAAGGCGACAATAACCAGCACAATGACGCTCAACACAATGATCAGAACCAGAATGCCGGTGTTGATGCTCTCGACATCTTCCACAACGTTCTCGGTGGATTCACCTTCCTCAGTGGGGGTCAATGCCACGATACGCTGTTCAGCGGAAACCAGGTCTGCGTAGTTGCTGACCAAAGACTGCTGCTCCAGTGTTGCCACCTTGCCGTAAAGGCTGCGGGCATATTCCACGATTTCTCTCTGCTCGTAAGTTACACGCTCAGGGATGCTGCTGATGGCATCGATGGCTGCCAGGGTGGTCTTATCCGGTGCCTGTGCGCCGTCGATGATCATATCGAAGTACTGGCTGTAAATATAAGAATCGTAATTGGTGCCGTTGACCGGGCGGACCATCGTCAGCTTGTTCTCCACATTGCCCACATAGTCCACAAAGTTTGCACCGTAGAACACATCGAAGTACATACTGCCGGTGACATTCCACATATAGTAAGGAATCAGACCGGTGCCGTTGATTGTAACCTCGTTGCCCTCATAGTCGGTATAGGTGCCGTAGTCACCTGCGCCGGGAATGTTTTCAAAGCTCTCATAACGGATCGGATCGTATTCTTCCTCCAAAATGGGGGCTTCGTAAGTACCGAATACCACTGTGTGCAGCTTCCGGCAATCGTAGAATGCCTTGTGACCGATAGAGAACACGGTTTCCGGCATAGTGACCATCTGCACATCTGTGCCCGCGAAGGCCATAGCGGTAATGCGGACAGTGCCGTCAGCCACCTGCACATTGGTATGGTCGGGGCTGGCGTAAGTGATCAGCTCCAGACCGTTATCGACCTTGCAGTACAAGGAGCCGTCGATCACCTGCACATTATCGCTGATCTGATAGGTGTAGATCCGGTTTTCCAGCTCCTTACCGTTAAAATCAGTGACTTCCACCTGGCAGAAGGGCTCCAGCTTGCAAAGAGCAAAGGGATTGTCGCCCAAGGTCTTCAGGTTTTCACCCAAGGTGACCTTCAGCGGTGCCTTTTCTTCCTTCATAAAGGCGTGCTTGCCAATATTTTCAGCGGCAGTCAGATCCACCTTCGTCAATGCAGTATAGGCAAAGGCATAGTCGCCGATGTTCTTGGAAGCGGACAGATTCTTAACCTCTGTCAGCAGTGCGCCATAAGCGAACACGCCCTCCTCCAGGTCTGTGCCCTCAGGATTCAGGATCACCTTTTCCAGCGCCGCGGCGTTAACAAAGGCATACTTGTCCAGCTTTGTAGCGGCGGAAAGGTTCACATCACGCAGAGCCTCAGTTTCCTGGAACGCGTAAGCGCCAACAGTCTGAACCTTGCTCAGATCAATATTCTGCAAAGCTGTGCAGCTTGCAAAAGCATACTGGGGAATATCTGTAATATTTTCGTTCAGCACCACATCCGTCAGCTTCTCGCACATTGCAAAGGCGTACTCACCAACAGATGCTGCGCTGGACAGATCCGCCACTGTAATAGATGTTGCGTGTGTGGTGGTCATATAGTAGCCATCGGTAGAAACCGCCGCGTAGTACATACTGTCATCCAGGCAGATGTAGTACTCGTCGCCGGAGAAGGCGTAGTCACCGATGGACACAGCCTTGCTCAGATCGATGGTCTCCAGAGCAGTACAGTTATAGAAGGCCTGCTTGCCAATGGTGGCATTCTCACCCAAAGTTACTGCTGTCAGGCTTGCGTGATAGGAGAAGGCATTATCACCGATGATCACATTGTTGCCAATGGTCAGTTCGGTCAGGGCAGTAGCGAATTCATAGTAGAAATAGCGCTCGTCATTCTCGTCAAAATGATTGACTGTATAACAGGCATCCTTGTCCATATGGAAAGCAAATTCGCCCAAGGTAACATCGTTTCCGATCACCACGGTAACCAGATCCGTACAGGTAGCGAACGCACCCTCGGGGACGGTCATACCGTCTGCAACGGTCACCTCTGTCAGCTTGGTGCAGGCAAAGGCATACTTGCCGATCACGGCATCTGCCGTTATGGCAGGCAGCTGGGTGATCACAGTTTCAAAGAAGGCATATTCGCCGATTTTTTCCAGTGTGCCCAGCTTCACAGCGGCGATCCGGGTGGAGGAGCCAAAGGCGTAGTTACCCACAACAGTAACATTGGGCAGCTCCACGGAGGTGATCTTCACATTGTGGGAGAAAGCGCCGTCACCGATGGCGGTGATGGTTGCGCCGTCCACATTCTTACTGCTGTATTCTCCGGTAACGGTGGGCGCTACAGCTATCAGCGTGCTGCCGTCAGCAGAAAGCACATAAGCTGCAGACTGTACCTTATAGGTGCTGTTGCCGGAATGGACCTCCAAGGTCTTGACCGCTGTATCACGGAACGCAAACTCACCGATGTCGTTCACATCCGGACCGATGGTCACAGTTTCCAGCAGCTCGCACTCATAGAACATACCCTCGGGCAGAACAGCGGCGTTTACATAGAAGGAGGTCAGTGCTTCACAGCCTGTGAAGGCATAAGGACCGTACTTGACCTTTTCAGCGGTAATAGTCACATCCGTCAGCTTCTTACAGCCGGCAAACGCGTACTCACCGATGGACAGCAAGGAATCAGAGGTGATCACACCTTCCAGATCTACATTGCCTGCAAAGGCATAGTTGGAAATAACGCAGATAGCAGACAGATCCACTGTTCCCTGCAGGTCGCAGTTCTCAAAGGCGTACTGGCTGATGATCTGCAGATTGTTGTCGCTGCTGAAGCTGATCTTCTGCAAAGCTGTACAGCCGTAGAAGGCGCCGTACTCGATGGACTGCAGTGTGGACGGCAGCACCACTTCTTCCAAACCGGTCAGGTTTGCGAAGGCGTAAGCGCCGATCTTTTCCACACCCTCAGGAATGATGACCTTGGTAATGGTGGATTCACCGATGTACCACTGCTTGGAGGTTTCCGTATCGTCAAAGAGCAGCTCTTCTTCGGTCTTTTCCACATAGTCAAAGTTTGCGAAGGCGAAGTTGCCGATCTCGGTCAGATCCAGATCATCCGGAATGCTGACCAAACCGCCGTTGCCGTAGTAGTGGGTCAGGGACGCGCCGGTGGTCACATAGGGATCCTTGACCTCCACGGAAACGGATTCGGAATAATAGGTGCTCTTACCGTCCTGCATCACCTTGATGGTTACAGAGGCAAAGCCCTCTGCCACAGCGGTCACAATGCCGTTTGCATCAACGGTGACGATATTTTCATTACTGGTTTCAAATTCCACCGTTGTATCATTGGGGAAATATGCATCCAGATCGTAGTTCAGCAGAACAGCTTCGGAAGGATACAGGGACAGGGAGAAATCACCCTCGAAGAACCTGATATCACCGGCATCGCCGATCAGCTTATCCACAGAGTTTAACATATAGTAGGCCTTTTGGGTGGTGTAGCCTGTCAGGCGGAAGATGTCTGCCACCGGCTTATCATAGCGGCGGTAGCCTTCATCATCCTCGCCCAAAACCGTCACCTTAAAGGTCACGCTCTTATTGGAAGCAGGATCGCTGACCTTGATCATTGCGCTGCCGCTGGAAACTGCCACGATCTTATTATTGACCACACGGGCCACACCGGGCTTAGAGGAAGCAAAGGTCAAAAGCTCTGCCCACTGGGTATCCGGATTGATCAGCGGATCCAATGTGTAGGTTTCGTTGGGACTCAGGGTAATGCCTTCTTCGCTGATGCCCTCCATAAAGAAATCGGTATAATCCGTAGGCAGACCGATCTCATAGGTGGCGTAGTTCAGGGCATAGTCATAGCAGGTCAGGGCAAAGGTGCCTTTGTTCAGAGCCCCATCCTTGATCTCGTAGATGTAGTCTGTCAGCTCCAGCTTTACAGTGGTGGTGCTGTTTTTCTGAGAATATATGGGTGTCATATACTGCTCAAAGCTCTTCAGCTCCGGCGTTTGGTCGCCGTTCTCGTCGGTGCCGTAGGTCACATAGCCCAACTGCATTGCCATAGAATAGTGATTGTCGTAGACCTCCACGTTGGCGTACAGACGGTTCTTGTTCAGGGTCTTGTCGTATTCCCAGGTGTAGGTCACACCGGTAATGGTGGGCGCTTCAAAGTCCACCGTCAGGGGGAACTGGTAAACATTCTTCTTGTTGGTTTCCAGACCGTCATTTTCGTAATCCAGGTAGCCGGTAATGGTCACGGTATAGGTGGTATTGTTACTCAGGTTGTAATCCATCGTATCAAATTCCACTTCGATGTTGGCAGGATAAATAGAGCCGCCGTCGCCGTAGGACTTCCGCACATCATCGTCAACGGTTTCAAAGATCACTTCGCCGGTGGTATCGTCGGTGATCACCACTTCGATCTTCTTGGCATTACGCAGCATACCGGTCCACACAAAGCGCAGGGAGTGGACAGTACCGGTCTGATTGGACAGGGCGCTGTAATCGGGGGTTGCAGAGATCACCATATCGTCGGAATCCTGCAGGAAGTAATAAGTACCCAAATAGCTGACATAGTCACCTTCCATACCGCCGATCATACGGGTGGCATAGGCATCAGCCTTGGTCTTGTCTTCTTCAGCAAGACCGTCGTCCAATTCATCGGCGTGGGTATCGAAGTAGGTCAGGTCGAACATAGGGGCAACTGTCCAGTCGCCGTAGAAGGCCAGGTAAGGCACACTTAAGTCCACATCGGTGCCGCTCTTGGCTTTCAGGGTCAGGAAGCCTTCCACATACATACCGTTTTCAAAGGAGGCATCCAGATAAGCCTTATCCTCGTCGCTCAGGGTGATGCGGACAGTTACATCCACGCTCTCACCGGCAGCCACGGAGATGGTAGAACCCTTATGGCTTTCGCCGCCTACACTGAGGATCTCAACCACTGCGCCCTCCAGAGGATTTGCTTCCTCGGTAACGGTGGTTTCACCGGCAGCGGTCTTGGTGTCGCTGACACCTTCTGTCAGCACATAAGCGTCCAAATTGTAGCTGACCTTTTTATCGCTTACATTATTGATGGCGAAGGTCATTTCATAAACGCCGGTCTTTTCCGGATCGTCACCCAGCTCCAGCTTAGCCGTGTTCATCAGCTCGCCGTTTTTATCATAGGTGGTCAGATAAGCCGGGGTGGAAATGGCGTTCATCAGGTTGGCAAGGCCTGCGCCCTGCTTTCTGACAAAATAAGGCTGGCCGTTAGTACCCAGTGCGATATCCGCAGTGGACATCATCAGGCAGTAGACCATATCGTTGACCTTGGTGCTGTCGTTGGCGATATCAGGGAAATTCTCCACCACATACTGCCGCAGCAAAACGGCAACGCCTGCCAGGTTGGGGCAAGCCATAGATGTACCGGACATCCGGTCATAGCCGCCGCCGGTAACGGAGGAGTAGATGTTGCCGCCGTGGGCGGTGATCTCCGGCTTGATGCCCAGGTTGGGAGTGGGACCCCAGGAGGAGAAGTCAGAAATGAACGGACCGGAGGTCTGATCCTTGCTGATGACCAGCTCGCCGTTGCCGGCAGCTACCAGCATTTCGCCGTCATCCTGAGAGATGGAGCAAACCGCAAGCTTTGCGTCACCCACATTCATCTTGATCTCACCGGACACATTATTATAAATAATGATACCGGCTGCACCCTGTGCCTCCGCGATCATTGCCTTTTCTTCAAAGGTGTTGTCACCACGGCGCACCAGAGCGATCTTGCCATTTACATCCAGGCCGGTATAGTCGGCAGTTCTGCCAACACCGGGAACGATCACATACTGATAGGTCTTGGAATCTATGTCACCCAACAGTGTTTCAAAGAAATCGTTTTCCTTGGTAGCGCCGTTGGTGGACTCATCAAAATAAATAATGGTCTTACCGAACTTGATGTAAGGCGTCTCTTCACCGGCAATGGATGCAACAGAGATGGCGCCGTCGTAAGTACCGGGAGAGCCAACTGTACCGGTGTCCGGATTGGAGGTCAGACCCAGGTTACCGTTCTTTTCAGAGCCGTAAGCAGAGGAATAGCTGTTGGAGGCTGCAACGATCAGGCTGATGCCTGCATCGCGAACCTTCTGATAAACACCGCTGAGCAGCTCTTCCTCACCCTCGGAGCTAAAGCCACAGGCTGTACCCAGGGACATATTGATCACATCCACGCCCAGGATCACGCAGTCTTCTACCGCAGAAAGGATCCAGGAGGCACGGGCAGTGTCCATAATATCGGAGAACACCTTCATAGAGACCAGCTGGGCATTTGGCGCAACGCCGGTGATCTCATCGTCTTTACCTACAATAACACCGGAAACGTGGGTGCCGTGGTTATTGTGGGTGGAGTATACGTCCGGGTCATTATCGGCATAGTCGTAGCCGAAAGGAACCTTTTCGTTAATATACACATCGTCAACACTGATGCTGCCCTGTTCGTAAGCCTTGGTCTGATCCAGAACAGCGGCCACATCCTCATAGGTCAGACCCAGCTTCTCGGAGGTGAAATTATCCACACTGAAGGCTGTATGGTTGGAGTCCAGACCGGTGTCCAGAACAGCAACCACCATACCGGAACCGTCATAGCCGGAGCCTTCGCTTTTGAAAATACCGGTGTCGTACACATTAACAGTATTTTCAACAAGCTGTGTTTCCGCTACATTATATACTTCACTGACAAAGATGCCGCAGTCACCGCCGATGGCCTGACACACTGCATCATACTGATTTGCCTGAATGACCAGCTCGAAGCCTGCCAAAAGGGTGTTATAATCCACACCTGTGGCGTATTCGACCCCCTGTTCGTCCAGAGCCTCCAGCAGCTCCTGCTTCTGTTCGGCAATAGCTGCCTGAATGCTGACAGCATCCTCACTGCCCAAAGCATACTCCTTAAAGCTCATCGCCTTATCGGTAGCCTCGTACGCATCCATCAGATTGATCTGATCCAGGGTGATGATCACGGAGATCTCATCATCGGATGCGATTTTATCCGACAGCGGGAATATCACATTGCTGTTCAGATAATCTGAATAGTCTACGGTCAGGCCATCGACCTTCTCAACAGAAGCTGCCTGATAGCTTGCAGTTTGGGCATGGGGCGTTACGGTCACGCCCGCCAGCAGCGCCGCCACAAGCAGCAAAACCACCAGCGTTTGCCCGATTTTCAGGTGTGTTTTTTTCTTCATTTGATCTTCGCCTTTCTTTTTGTGTCACAATGCGCCATTTTGACACATACATAGTCCAGTTTATTCTACCGCATTATTACAAAAAAAGCAAGGACTTAATTGCATTTTTGTATACAAATATTTTTCCGCCGTGGACACCGGCTGTAATTTTGCACAGTTTTCACATTTACATTCCCGATAATGTGTGTTATAATGACAAAAACAATTATTTCTCAGGAGGCGTACATATGAACAATAAACGCATCCACCAGATCTACGGCATCATTTTGAGTATTGCGGCGGTGATCGCCGGGCTCTGTCTGATGGTAGAGTGCGTGGGAATTTACAATTCCGGTGACCAGCCCTTCTCCCCCCAAGCGGTTGCCAGTGCCTTTTCCGGGATCGCAATCCCGGTCTATCTGTGTCTGGCGCTGATCGTCGGCGGCTGGATCTTAGACGGCTTCTTCCCTGTGGAGAAAAAAAGAACGCCGCCGGAAAAGCAGTACGGCGCTATTCTCTCCCGGCTGCACAGCAAAGCAGATCTGAATATGTGCCCGCCGGATTTGAAGGCTGACATTGAAAAGCAGCAAAAAAACCGGAAGCTGCATCGCGTCATCAGCGCAGCGCTGCTGATGATCTGCAGTGTAGTCTTCCTGTGTTACGGCGCAAACGGCAATAATTTTGACAAAAGCGACATTACCGGCTCTATGGTTCGGGCAATGGCCTGGTTCATCCCCTGCCTGGCAATCCCCTTCGGCTACGGCATCTTCACTGCCTACTACTGCCGCGGCAGCATCCAAAAGGAAACCGCTCTGGTAAAGCAGGCTATTGCAGCAGGCGCGCAAAGCTCCACGCCCAACGCCCCTGCCGCGCCTAAGAGCAATGCCCTTTCAGTGCTCCGCTGGGCATTGCTTGCTGTAGGGATCGGCATTATGATCTACGGCTTTATCGCAGGCGGTACAGTGGATGTGCTGACCAAAGCCGTGAATATTTGCACGGAATGTGTAGGATTGGGGTGATGGATATGCTGGAGAAAATCAAAAAGTGGATGCCCACCAAAAGAAAAATTATGCAGCTTTATTTCGCGCTGCTGTTTAACGCCAATTTAAAAGGCTTTGTAACCGGTAACATCTATCAAGGCAGCTCCAAGAAGTTCTGCGTGCCCGGTATCAACTGCTACTCCTGCCCCGGTGCCATCGGTGCCTGTCCCTTAGGCTCTCTGCAGGGCTCTTTCAGCGCAGACCACAGCACCATTTACTATGTATGCGGTATTTTGCTGCTTTACTGTTTGATGTTCGGCAGAATGATCTGCGGCTGGCTGTGTCCGTTTGGTCTTGTGCAGGAATTGGTCTATAAGGTCAAAACCCCCAAGGTTAAGAAAAGCCCGGTGACCCGGCTGCTTTCCTACCTGAAATACGCCATTTTGGTGTTCTTCGTGCTGATCGTTCCCATTATGTATGCTTTCCGGGATACGCCGCTGCCCGCCTTCTGCAAGTACATATGCCCCGCAGGTACTTTGGAAGGCGGCATCGCTCTGCTGGCCAACGCTGCCAACGAAAGCTACTTCTCCATGCTCGGATATCTTTTTACCTGGAAATTTCTGCTGATGGTCAGCATCATTGCGGGTTCTATCTTCATTTTCCGGCTGTTCTGCCGTTTTATTTGCCCCCTTGGCGCGCTGTACGGCCTGTTTAACAAGATCTCCTTCTTCGGTATCAAGGTGGATAATTCCAAATGCACCCATTGCGGTCTGTGCCACAGCACCTGCAAGGTGGATATTAAGCACGCAGGCGATCAGGAATGTATCAGCTGCGGCGACTGTGTGGGCGTGTGCCCCAACTAGTCCATCTG
>CAZLLC010000050.1:0-10498 GCA_964560245.1 uncultured Oscillospiraceae bacterium
GTTCTCAGTCCCACGGTCTGATGAGCAACGATCCCGATATTACCGCCCTCACCGACATTACCAGCGAGGATAAGATCGCATTGGTCTCCACCGGTTCCATTCAGCATATTCTGCTGGCTATGGCTGCTGAACAAACACTGGGGGATCCTCACGCATTAGATAATAATATTCAGAGTATGTCCCACGCCGAAGGTATGGCTTCTCTGGAATCCGGAACTGTCAGCCTGCATCTGACCTCCTCCCCCTTTATTTACCAGGAGCGTGACAGCGGCGCGTATACCGAGCTGGCGGAGATCAGCCAGGTGTGGCCCAGCGGAAATTCTTTTTTGGTTGCTATGGGTTCTGCAAAACTGGAGGAGGACGCCGCCCTGCTGCTTGCTGTTCAAAACGCATTTACACAGGCCATCGATTTCATTAACAGCAGCCCGGAGGAGACCGCACAGATCGAATCCGAATATCTTGCTTTGGATATCGCCACCGTGACCAGCTATTTGGAGCAACCGGACTGCCAGTTCTTCTCCGAAATACGGGGCGCGGACACGATGGCGCAGTTTATGCTCCGGGCCGGTTTTATTGAAAACGAAGTCGCTATGGATAGCTTCACGTTCGCGTTTGTCGCTACGGAGTAAATGAAACAAATGAAGAAATATAAAACACTGCTTGCGCAGCTCCTCTTTGTCGTAATTTGCATAATCTTTTGGCAGTGGTATGCCAACCACCGTTCCATTATGGGCTTCCCCTCTCTGGATACGATCCTCCTGAAGCTGGTAAACTGCTTTACCAATCCCCAGCGGCAGATCCTGACCTATTTGGCGCGTTCCCTCGTTTCTGTAATGAAGGGGCTTTTGATCGGCGCGCTTCTTGCGCTGCTGCTTTCTGCATTTTCTGCCGTAAGCACGGTCTTCAGCGCGGTTTATAATCTGGTCGTATCCGTATTTGATCTTCTGCCCGGTGTGGCTCTGCTGCCGATCCTGATGATCACCGTCGGTGCCAACGATACCTCTATTCTGATTTTGGTGATCCACTCCGTCATTTGGCCGATGTCCCGCAGCATTATGGACGGCTTCAAAACCACCCCTAAGATCTATGTGGAGGCCGGTAAAAATATGGGGCTTGGCTTCTCAGGGTTGGTTCTTGGCGTTTATATTCCCGCAACCTTTGCAAGCATTCTTTCCGGAATCAAAGTGGGCTGGGCACGCGCCTGGCGGGGTTTGATCAGCGCGGAAATGATCTTTGGCGCAGCGCAGTCCGCCGGGATCGGCGTATTCATCAACAATGCCAGAACGGTGTGGATCGATTATCCCAGTGTATACGCTGCCATCATTCTGATCATCGTTGTTGGTATTATCGTGGAATATGGCGTATTTCAGGTCATTGAAAGGCACACCGTCAGAAAGTGGGGTATGGTCCGATGAAAGAGCTTTTAAAAATCAGCGGTCTGACCAAGCACTATGACAACAACGCCGACAGACCGATTTTAGAGAAGCTGGACCTTACCGTCCGCGAAAATGAATTTATCTGCATTTTAGGTCCTTCCGGCTGCGGAAAATCCACCCTGCTGCGCTGTGTTGCCGGTTTTGAGGAATACACAGGCTCCATTGAATGCAACGGCAAACCGGTCAAGTCGCCGTCACCGGAGCGCATAATGGTCTTTCAGGATTACAACCAGCTTTTCCCCTGGAAAACGGTTGAAAAAAACATCCAGTATCCATTAAAGGTAAAAGGCATCCGGGACAAGCAGGAGCTGAAGCGGATCTCCGATTCCTACATTAAGAAGGTGGGGCTTGACGGCTACCAAAAATACTATCCGCACGAGCTGTCCGGCGGTATGAAGCAGCGAGTTGCCATTGCAAAAGCCCTGGCGCTGAAGCCGGAGATCATTTTGATGGACGAGCCCTTTGCCGCGCTGGACGCCATCACCCGAAACAATCTTCAGCGGGAATTGGTTGGCATCTCGACCAGCGAAAAGGTTACGGTGATCTTCATCACCCACAACATCCAGGAAGCCATCACATTGGGCACCCGGATTCTGCTGATGAACAAGCAGGGAAAGATCGTGATCGACGATGAAAACCCAATTCCCAAACCTGTGAAGCCCTCCTCAGAGGGGTACGGTGCGCTGTGGGATAAATTTTCCCTTGCGCTGGAACAGGAAAGTGGGCAGTAACACATCTGTAGGCATATGAAACGGCGCTCCTCAGGATGACACGTATTTGGTAGTTTGTGCTTAACTGATATTGCCGCAGATGTTATATCTGGTTGCGCCGTATCCGCCGTATCTTTCGCAGAAGAAATTCCAGGCACCGTCTTTTTGGAAATTACCGGTTTCCATACAGTACCATCTGCCGGCGATCTTGACCTCGCCCCAGAAATGATTGGAGCTGACGCCCCGGTAGCCCTGAATGATCCGCGCTTCAAAGCCCAAATAATTCAGATATTCCACCAACGCGCCGTTATACTGCAGGCATTGTCCTGTTTTCTTGTTGAAGATACATTCCACATAGCTGTATTTTGCCGATGTGGTATAGTCGGTATCATAAACATTGTTATAATGGATCCATAGGAACGCATACAGTGCCTTTTCCGTCTTTGACATTCCGCTCTGGAAGTGAAGCTTTTCAAATTCTTCAATGGTCTGCTTGTCCGCTGACGACAGTGTTTCCGTCCAGGAAAGCTTTTCTTCAGTGCCCCGAACATCCACAACTTTATAGGTAGTATTGGATTCGCTCGATGCCGCGTTTCTCATAAGCGAATATGCCGATTCACTGTTTACTGCCGGATAAGTGCACAAATACTCTAACTGGCCCTTAACCGTTTTGTACGCCTCAATGTAAACCACATACATATATTTTTTCGTACTGGAAGAACTGATGGTATAGCTTCTGGATTCTCCCTTTTTCACAGTGGCGTATTCTTTTGTTTTGCAATAGGTAAGATATCCGTCTTCATCATATTTGTAAATGTCGGCATATACCTTATACGCTGTAGCCTTCGGATACGCCGTCCATTTGACGGTCACCTCTTTTTTCGCTGTAGAAAGCGTCAGGTAGGGCGCCATCGTGATCTCGGCAGTTTTGGAATAGCCTTTTCGGGATCCTTTGTACGGCACGACCTTATAATAATATTTTTCGCCAACTGTTTTCGTAGTCGTGTCATAATAGTTATAATAATAAGTATTATCAATAACGCACAGGTATCCCTTTTTGGAGAGCGTGCCCAATCTTGTATACGCGTCTTCACTTTCCGCTTTTCTGTATACGATAAAGCCGGTGATGGCAGAAAGCTGGGATTTTGGGTAGCTCCACTCAAGAATGATCCGGTTTCTGTCGCCAGTATAAGCATAGGGTGTGACAGAATACATCGGATTGACCTTTTTGATGTTGGAGGTCGTTTTCACCTTACCGTCCACGCCAACCACTTTATACGAATAGGTGCTTCCCGTTTGCAAGCCCTTATCCGTATAATTCTTCCCCGTTACCTTGGTGATCTTTTTATAGGAGCCTTGGTCTTGCGCACGGTAGATCAGGTAGTAATCATAATCATATTGCGTAGTCCAGTTGATCCGGATAGAGGTTTTGGAAACGCCGTAGCCGTATAGCTTTACCGTTTTGCTTACACTGGAAGAAGCGGATGCTGTCACAGGCGCTAATTCACAAAACAACACGACCAGCAAAAGGAAAACGCTCAGTATTCTTTTTATTCTGCTTTTCACAATACGATCCTCCTGAACAAGTTTTTTGTCAAATCTTTAATGATTATAGCATAATTTGTCATTCATATCAACCGGAAGTAGATAAAACCGGTGTGCCGGCAGTTTTTTTGAGAAAATTAACCGCTTATCCAATTTGCATATTGGGCTGTACCTCTTGATTTGCGGCAAAAAATTCGATATACTTAAAAAAGCCAAGGAGGAGTATACTATGGACAAAATTCAAATGCTGAAATATACCGGCACGATGCAGCAGCTTGCCTACACCCGGGAATGCACCGTGCACGAGGGTCGCGCCAGCGGTCTGCGTGCCGTAGAAGTAAAAAACGACGATATGCGTTATCTGGTTTTGGCTGACAAATGCCTGGATGTGGCGGAGCTGGACTACAAGGGTATGACCCTTTCCTTCACCTCTAAGCCCGGTCTGAACGGACGCAATCATTTTGACACCCACGGTCAGGAAGCCCTGCGCAGTATTATGGGCGGTCTGTTCTTCACCAGCGGTCTGCAAAACATCTGCGTCCCCTGTGAAAGCAACGGCGTGGAGTACCCGATGCACGGACGCATCCGCACCACCCCGGCAGAGCATCTTTGCTCTGATGCTTACTGGGATGGCGACGATTATATTTTGGAAGTCAAGGGCGAAATGCGGCAGAGCCACCTGTTCGGCGCAAATCTGGTATTGCGCCGCACCGTCCGTTCTGTGTTCGGCTCCGGCAAGATCGATATTATTGACGAAGTGGAAAATCAAACCGCGGAGGAAGCCGACCTGATGCTGATGTATCATTGCAATTTTGGTTATCCCCTTCTGCGACCCGGCACCCGTCTGATCCTGCCCAGCAAAAGCGTTAAGGGCCGTGAACCTTGGGCGCAGGCACACGTTGACTGCTGGGAAACCGTCTGTGCGCCCCTTGACGGTGAGGAGGAGTACGTATTCCTGCACCAATTGGCAGGTGACGAACAGGGTAATAGCTTTGCCGCCATTGTAAATGACGAGCTGGGCTTTGGCGTCCGTTTGGATTTCGACCTGAATATGCAGCCTTACTTTATTGAATGGATGAGTATGAAAACCGGTGACTACGCCTTGGGTCTGGAGCCGTCCAATTCCAGCGTCTACGGCAGAAAGCACCACGAATCGGAAGGCACGATGCACCGCATCGCCCCCTTTGCCAAGGAAAGCTACCGCCTGTCCTTTACCATTTTGAAGGACGCCGATGCCATCGCCGCCACCGAAGCAGATCGGCAAATCTTACTCGGATAATAAACCCATACACAAAAAGTCCGCATATCTGCCCCACAAAGTCGGGGGGCAAGGGATGTTCCATCAATTTTAAAAATCTGTTTTTAACGGTTGGTGGCTTTTTTGATAGACTGACAGGGCACGGCTTTCACCGTGCCCCGTATCAATAATTAAGAATTTTTCAGGAACTTATATGATTATTCGGAAACACTCAGTTGTTCACCGGCACTTCCTTCTTCTCCATCTACACCAGGTTCTCCATTCGTACCATATTTATAGTAACCACCAAACACCCCAAATTCACCTGTTGTACCTTTGCCTATATTTCCGGCGGAACCAAGATCTCCACCATTACCAGCAGTTAATCCATTGCCTCCGCAACCACCGTTTCCGCCGTTTCCGGCATCACCGCCATCAAAACCTGCAGGAGCTTTAATAAAGTATGTAGAGGAAGTACCGCCATTGCCACCGTTGCCTCCACGACCACCATTGCCACCATTGCCACCACAAATATTGATGATGCTTGCGTCAACTATCTGAATCGTTCCGGTAACAGCATGGCCACCATTGCCACCGTGACCTCCGTCGCCGCCATTGCCACCATTCTTATAGGGCTCATAATCTAACATAATAATTCCTGTTTTTCCGCTAAGGCCATCACCACCGGATCCACCGTTGCCGCCAATCACAGTTATATTTGTTGCCTTTATGACATTCAACAATTGACAATCAATCGCATTTCCGCCATTTCCTGCATCGCCACCATTGTCACCATTTTGACCAGAATAAGTGCTGCCTTTTGCTCCATCACCACCATTACCGCCTTGGACTGTCAAAGTTCCGGTAACATTGACGGTAACAACATTTGCAGAAATCGCTGTGCCACCACTCGCGCCAGTCAAGCCATTATATCCAAAAATATTAAGATCGCCGATAATGTCAATTGTCAGGTTATTTGCGTAAATTCCATTTCTGCCATAGGCACTTTGAATATTTGCATCCATAACACCTGACAAAGTTAAATCACCACTTGCTTGAATACCGCCATTAGATACAAGCTCCGCCATATTTCCGGTCGTGGAGGAAATCGTCAGCATAGTGCTATTAGAATCAAAGGTGGTAAGATTAACAGTACCCTGTAACAACAACAGACTTCCATTAAATTGCAGGGCTCTCTCAATAGATGTCTCAACCAGTGTCAATTCACCGGCACCAACTGAACAATTACCATCCATAACTACATTTTTGATAACAGTTTGGTTAGTATTTGCCGATACAGACAGGTTATATTGCTGTGCATAAACACCTGTCAAGGTAAAGCCCTTCATACTATCCGGTAATTCCAAAGTACCAATTTCAATTGCTTCTTCACTTCTGCCAAAACCGACAAGACTTAAATCCAGGGTCGTTGCACCGGAATTGATGATTGCATCTAATTGATCTATCTTATCAGGGGTGGCCGAAACATACAACTCACCGCAGTTTGCAAATGCTTGATTTTCTAAAGTGAGAGATGCGGGTATTACAATACTGTCGATTTTTTCGCAGCCGTCAAATGCATTGGCCCCCAGTGTCAACAGGCTTGCAGGCAATGCTATGTTAAGGTTTGCGCAGCCAGCGAAAGCCTTTTCACCAATAGCTGTCACTTCCCCTTCAAACGTTACGGATTCCAGCGAGCTGCATCCGTAAAACGCTGCAGCAGGAATTTCTGTAATATACTGTCCCAAGGTTACAGAGGTTACATCGGTATTGCCGGCGAACGCATCTGCACTGAAGCCGACCACTTTCAAAATATCACCGTTGGAATTCTTATAATAACTGGGGATATTCACAACCGTTTCTTCACCGAGATATCTCTCAACTGTGCAGGTATCTCCGTTTTCTTTTATAATCAATCCATTTGTTGCTTCAGTCAGGGATGCAACAAAATCGTAAAAGCTTTCAGGAAGTTCAAATGGCAGACCAGAATCCGTCTCATCATCAAAGGATGCGGATTTTGCGCTATAGTCCCAAGCGGTAGTTATGTCACGCACCGCATTGAAATTAGAAATATAATATTTATTTTCTATTGCATTATAGGTTGCTGTTGCAAATACATCTACCGTTGCATAATTCACATAACGATACCAACCTACAGGAGAGCTTTCCGGTGTAATGTTTGCTGTTTCCGTAGAAGCACTGACAAATTCCTGCGAAACGGTTGTGGATTTTCCGTTTTCTTCCGTTGTCGTATGCGAACCAGACTGATTGTGCGATATTGCAACTGTTAATTTATCTTTCACGCCAAATTTGCAATCAAATTCTGCCTCGTTGGAAACACTTACTTCGCTTTGCCAACCACGTGTATCTTCTGTTACCTTATTAACAGTCTTTGTGATGCTTTCTGCGGTAGCCTCACTTGTGGAATGTTCTTTGCTATAGCTTGTAGTACCATTGTGATAATAAGGCGTTCCAACATAACCAAACGGAATACTTTCGATATAACCCAAATAATAAATGAAGCTGTATTCATCACCCTCTTGAACCGTCATTATCGGATCATAAAGAGGATTTGTAATAGTTTCTATCGGATGTGCAAGACACCTATTTGTTTTCCAGCTCGCCGTAAGCAAAATGTCCCCTGTAGTTCCCTTAGAAAGCCGTGACACAACATTGCCTTTTTCATCTCGCCATCCATTAAATAGATATCCTGTTAGCTTTGCATCCGAAAGGATAACTGTATCATTTATTGTATAAGACGGAACATTGGAAGAAGCGTTTGTGCCTGTTCCGCAATCATATGTTATTGTATAATTTATAAGTTCCCAACGGGCATATAATTCAATATCCTGTGTGCTACCCGATTCAATGGCAGTTACCTTGATATCACCATCTAATTCTGTATACCAACCCTTGAACTCATAACCGGCTACAGAAATATTCGGCAATTGGGCGATCCCCTCATGTTCAGCATACTGTGTGATTGCGGGACTTTCTGCACCATTCAGGTTCTTATATGTAATTGCGTGATAGGTGGCTTCCAGCACAGGTACAGTCTCTTGTGCCACAATGATTTCACCACACACAGAGCAATGAGAACCCTCGGTCAAGCCGGTCTGAGTATAACTGGGCGCAACCGCTTCATCAACAATCGTTGTATGACCTGTAGCAGAAATGACCGTATCAATGTATGCAATCTCGTTGGTAGCTTCTGCGTTACTAAAATATTTTGCACAATCAGCACAGTACCAGTATTCAATATTGCCGTCCTCTTCGCAGGTAACCGCTTTGGCAGCAAAATACTGTATATTGTGCAGGCAAGTACGCTTACCCGGCAACAGCTTGACACCATAGCCGTTAGGATCGTATTTACAGCCGTCTACATAATACTGACAAATTGTCAGAATATCCAGCATATTGACCTTGCCGTTCGCATCCACGTCACCGGATTCAGCTTTGATTTCAACTGCATATCCATTGGGATCGTATTTGCAGCCATCAACATAATACTGACACAACGTCAATACATCCAGCATATTGATGGCACCGCTGTCGTCCACGTCACCGGGAATGTAGTCGATAATGGTGACCGTACCTGGATTGGCAATTAACTCAATAGTGTTTCTTGCTTTGTCCAAAATGTCGCCTTCATCACAGGAAACCGTGATTGGACAGTCCTTGTACATTTCCGCATCAGCAGATACTTTGAAAGTCAAAAGCAATATATTGCCGACTTCTGTGCAATCATCACTTCCCACCCACGCAAATCGGCAGGAACCAGTCACACTTCCTTGCTTTTTCAACTGTGCAGGGGGTGTCATATTCAGTTCTGCGAAAGCTTCACCATTGGTTGCACCAACCAATGTCAGATCTTCATCAAAGGTTAGGGTCAAACCCATACTGACGATACCGGGGTTTTCGGTAATGTTGATGGCTACATCAACATAGGAATCTACCGCAGCACTAACATTTTCCACGCTGAGAGTTGCCGTTAAATCCTCTGTAGCTGCGCTTACTACAGAACTGAACGGAATTATCGACAACATCATAGTAACTGCGATGAGAAATGATATAACTCGTTTCATATTCCATCCTCCTTAATTAATGTTAATATATCCCATGGCATTATTGAAGATAATCTCATTTTTAAATTGATCAACAATACCTCCGTTTTGGGATCGTGTGATTGCAATTGGATATGAACCGCTTTCTGCGTTTTCTTTAATTGCAAAATGTAATTCAAGAATGTTTCCGTCTACTACTTTTTCTGGTAATTCAGGAAGAAACCAACTTGCGGTACACCCGCTCTGTAATTTCTTCGGACCAACAAAATAATAATCACTGTAGTCCGAACCGTTAACTACTTTTGTCAGGGACATATTATTGGGATCATATGTAATATCCATAGCCATAGTCAGAAATCCGGGGTTATCTTTCAAAGAAACACACACAACAACATCTTGATTTCCTCTCGCTGCAGATATCGTTTCTACGGCGAATGAAGGATAGCGATCATTGTTAACAGGGGCCTCCAAATCAGGGGCTTCGGAGTTAGTAGCAACAGTGTTGTTTGTTTTGTCGGCTTTCTTTCCGCAGCCTGTCAATAAGACTGCAAAAACCAGAAAACAAATCAATAATCTGTACATTTTCATAATCGAGAATCTCTTATTCTACAATAATATAACCAATCGCATCGGACATATTGATGGCTTCTTTGTTGCCATCAACTGTACTGCCATCATCTGGGCAGGAGATGGTGATGGGATATCTGCCGGGAGCTGCGTCTGCGGCTACCGTAAACTGCAATGTCATAATATCCCCATCAAGAATCTCCTCCGGAAGATCGGATGCAAACCAAGCAGCGGTACAGCCGCTGATTTTATTCTTAGGAGCAGTAAAGTTATAGTCAATAAAATCAACGCCATTGCTTACCTTTGTCAGTGTCAGTACATCGGAATCAAAGGTTATCTTCAATGCCATAGTCAGGAAGCCCGGGTTGTTTTCCAACGATACGAGCACCTTCACCTTTTCTGTTCCGGCGGTAGTAGTTGTGTTGTTGACACTCAGCGAAGGTTCGGCATTCTTGGAATATGTAGCAATCACCTTTGTGTCAGCAACAATATTGGTGTAGTCACAGTCCCAACCTGTAAACACATAACCGCTTCTTGTGGGATCCGCAGGAGCAGTCGCTGCCTTGCCGGATTCCACAATTTCGGTTTTCAGCACGGTACCATCCCAATCCTCGAAGGTAACGGTATAGGTAACGGGCACCACAGGATCCGGATCAGGGTCTGTGGTATCATCGGTAGAAACGCCCACATAACCAGCATCGATTTCAGAACCATCGCTCATAACCATAATCAGGTGCATTTCATCATTGATATAAGCATTTACAACACTGATACCATCTTTACCGGGCTCGCCCTGTTCGCCCTGAGGACCCTGCTCACCGGTTTCACCCTGTTCGCCTTGTTCGCCCTGAGGACCCTGCTCACCGGTTTCACCCTGCTCGCCTTGTTCGCCCTGAGGACCCTGCTCACCGGTTTCACCCTGTTCGCCTTGTTCGCCCT
>CAZLLC010000050.1:10598-11315 GCA_964560245.1 uncultured Oscillospiraceae bacterium
CACCGGTTTCACCCTGCTCGCCTTGTTCGCCCTGAGGACCCTGCTCACCGGTTTCGCCCTTTTCGCCTTGTTCGCCCTGAGGACCTTGCTCACCGGTTTCGCCCTTTTCGCCTTGTTCGCCCTGAGGTCCCTGCTCACCGGTTTCGCCCTGTTCGCCCTGAGGTCCCTTGATATTTCCTAATTCCAAAACGGTATTATCCGTTAATGTGACCGTCAGCTGACCCTGGCTATCCACATTTACATTTGCAATGCCTACGCCGTCTTCACCGTCTGTTCCGTCAGTGCCGTCGCACCCAACGACCTTACCAAGGTTGACCGGTGCTCCTTCGGTATAGGTCAGAACCAGCTCTCCTTCGTCGTTGATCTCGGACTTACTGATGCCGATGCCGTCAGCACCCTTGATATTGCCCAGTTCTATGATGGTGCCACTTGTCAGTTTTACGGATAGCACACCCTCTTCGGAAATAGTAACCGTTTCAATGCCGACACCATCTTTGCCGTCTACACCGTTTGTGCCATCCTTGCCATCTGCACCATTTGTGCCGTCAGTGCCATCCTTACCGTCTGCACCAACGATTTTACCAAGGTTGATACTTGTATTATTAGAGAAATACAGGATCAGCTGACCATCGGTATTGATCTCGGCACTGGTAATGCCAACACCATCCTCACCATCAGAACCGTCTTTGCCATCAGTGCCGTTGATGCCGTCCTTGC
>CAZLLC010000051.1:0-11263 GCA_964560245.1 uncultured Oscillospiraceae bacterium
GGGGAGCTAAGGGTGCTGTGCAATGTTTACACTTTTCCTTAACTTAGTGACATTGTTGCTTGAACAGCCCCAAAAATTGTCAATTGTCCATTGTCAATTGTCCATTGAACAGCGGTGTGGACAGGTATCGCTCGCCGGTATCCGGCAGCAGAACAACGACGGTCTTGCCCTTGTTTTCCGGCAGCCTTGCCAGCTGTTGGGCGGCGTAAAGAGCCGCGCCGGAGGAAATGCCCACCAAAAGCCCTTCGGTCCTTCCCAATGCCCCGGCAGCCCCATAGGCCTGTTCTTCTGTAACGGTGATCACCTGATCGATAAGCTTTTGGTCTAAGATCTCCGGAATAAAATTGGCACCGATGCCCATAAGACCGTGGCTGCCTGCTTTTCCGCCGGAAAGCAGGTTAGAAGCCGCAGGCTCTACGGCAACGATCTGAATGTTGGGATCTTTCTCTTTCAGGTATCTGCCCGTGCCGCTGAGTGTGCCGCCGGTGCCCACGCCGGCAACAAAAATATCTACATTGCCTTTGGTAGCTTCCCATATTTCCGGACCGGTGGTACGGTAATGGGCGCCGGGATTGGCAGGATTGGAAAACTGGTTGGGAATGAAGCTTCCCGGTATCTCTTGAGCCAGTCGGTAAGCTTTTTCCACAGCGCCGTTCATTCCCTCTGCCCCCGGTGTCAGTACCAGCTCCGCGCCGTAGGCGATCATCAGCTTCTGCCGCTCCACGCTCATAGAATCAGGCATTACCAAAATCGTCCGGTAGCCCCGGGCAGTGGCAATGGCGGCAAGACTGATGCCGGTATTGCCGGAAGTGGGTTCAATGATCACAGCGCCGGGTGCCAGCAGACCCAGCTGCTCAGCATCCTTGATCATAAAAAGAGCAGCCCGGTCTTTCACAGAACCGCCTGGATTAAACAGCTCCAGCTTTGCCAGAAGCCGGGCCTGCAATTGCATTTTTTCTTCAGTGGCAGAAAGACGCAGCAGGGGCGTATGCCCCACAAGCTGATCAATATGTGTGTAAATGTTGGACATATCAGCACCTCCTGTATAAATTATATTATAACCCAAATTGACAGGTTCATCAACATTGACTTGCAAAACCGGTTGTGGTATATAATAAGGAAGGAGGCGATCAAATGGATTCTATGAAATCGAGGATCGGACAGGTGGTGGACGCCATTGTCCGGGATTACGGCGGCGGCAGGGATATTGACCGCCTGGAGCCCTTGCGGCAGCCTGACCGGGATGGGATCATCGATATTATCGAAAAGCTGCGCAGAATTATTTTCCCCGGCTATTTCCGGGATAAAAGCTACCGTTTTTATAATACGGCCTCCAATGTTGCTGTTTTGATCGAGGATGTGATCTGCAGACTCAGCCAGCAGATCGCGTTGGTGTATCAGAATCAGGGGCAGGAGGAGCTGCAGGCACAGCAGCAGGCGCAGCAGGTGTGCTTGGATTTTTTTGACAGTATTCCGGCGATCCGGGCGTTGGTGCAGACCGACCTGCAGGCAGCCTACGACGGTGACCCGGCTGCCACGGATATGGCGGAGATCATTTTCTCCTATCCGGGTCTGTTTGCTATTATGGTCTACCGTTTGGCTCACCGGCTGTATGAGCTGAAGGTGCCGATGCTGCCCAGAATGATGACGGAATATGCCCACAATGTGACGGGTATTGACATCCATCCCGGCGCAGTTATTGGAAAATACTTTTTCATCGACCACGGCACCGGCATCGTTATCGGTGAAACAGCCGTGATCGGTGAGAATGTAAAGCTCTATCAGGGTGTTACCTTGGGCGCGCTTTCCACCCGGGGCGGTCAGTCCTTGCGGGGCAAGCGGCGGCATCCCACCATTGAAGATGATGTGACCATCTACGCAGGCGCGTCTATTTTGGGCGGCGATACCGTGATCGGCAAGGGGTCTGTGATCGGTTCTAATGTGTTTATTACGGAATCCGTTGCCCCCGGCACATCGGTGCGCAATAAAAAACAGGAACTGCAATACAAAAACCGGTAATAAGTTGGAGGGTGCCCGATAAAAACCGTTTTTTGTAGTTTGCGTTAAACTTGTTGCTTGACAATTATACAAAAATCGCATATTATATTCCATAGTCGGAATATAACCCATAACAAAATGAGTATAGAACGTTAAACGGAGGTGTAATTTTGAATAAAACGGAAGAATTTTTAGCAAGGATCTATGAGGTGAAACAAAAACCCATTCCCCAAAATGTTATGGAACGGGCAAAATTGGCATTGCTGGACTATATCGGTGTGACCGTTGCGGGCCTGAAAGAGCAACGGGAAAAGATCGACAGTCTGGTTGCCGGTTTTTGTGATCACGGCGGTGAGATCCGGCCGGTTGGTATGTCAGAAACGATGAGCATAACCAATGCGGCTTTTTTAAACGGTCTAAACGGTCACGCCCTGGACTTTGATGACGGAACCAATGCGGGGATCATTCATTTGGGATCTCCGATCTTCTCTGTACTGCTGCCGCTTGCGCAAAAGTATCACTTTGATGGAGAAACGCTGCTGCGGTCTGCCATACTGGGATATGAAGCCTCCTTTACGATGGCAAGAACCATTCAACCCGTCCATAAAAAGCTTGGATATCACGCAACAGGAACCTGCGGACTTCTGGGAATTGCGGTTGCTGTTTCGGAGGCGCTGAACTTTTCTGACAAACAAGCCAGGGATGCTTTCTCTACGGCTGCGGTGTCTGCCACAGGCACTTTGAAGGTGCTGGAGGATGGCTCACAGCTGAAGCCGTACAATGTGGCAAAAACAGCCCTTTTGGGTCTGATCGCCACGCAAATGGCGCAGGCGGGATTTGATACGCCCGACGATGCACTGTCCGGAACTGCCGGCTTCCTCAGTCAGTTATACGGCACTGATGATGTGGAGCTGGTTTCTCCGCTGCTGGGTGGCACCTATGCCATTGAAAAAGCCTATATTAAACCCTACGCGGCCTGTCGGTATACCCATCCGTCCATCGATATCGCAAAAGAAATGCGAAAGAGCCATAATATCGATCCGGAATTGATCGACCGTGTTCAAATTCGCACATATGCTTTGGCGGTGAAGAAACACGACCATACAGACATCAAAGGCGCTGCTTCAGCGAAGATGAGCATCCCCTATAATTTTGCCGTAACATATGTATTGGGAAAAACCGGTATGGAGGCATTTACCGCCGATGCGCTGAATGATCCCCAGGTGCGGGCACTGACAAAAAAGATCGTGGTGGAAGAAGATGCTCAAATGACGGCCGCGTTCCCTGAAAAAACCGTCGCGACCGTTGCGCTGGTACTGAAAGACGGCAGTGTTCTTCAGGGCGAAAGTGTTCTGCCTAAGGGTGAACCGGAGAATCCGCTGTCCCTGGACGAGGTTGTTGAAAAATTCTCCGCATTGGCCACTTACGGCGGAAAAACAGAAAAAGAAATCGCGCAGATCGTGGAGACCGTGCGCCATATAGAGGATCGTTTAGATACCTTGAGCGGATTGTTAGGCTAAAAGCCTGATAATAAATTTTAAAGAAGAAAGAAAGGAAAAAAACTGTTATGCCCGTGGAATTTTTGTATTTGGCGATTGTGCTCGTGGTAGCGGTCGTGGGCTTTTCCGTGCTGAAACGACCTCTCCACGAATGTATGCTGGCGGCGTTTATCGCGCTGCTGATCGTAACCAATACCTGGTCTCAAGTGGGTGATTTTATTTGGGATGCCATTACTGAGCCCAGTATGTATGCGATCATTATGTTTATGATCTCGGCAGAACTGTTGTCGAAAACCTCTATCATTGATGACTGCATTGCGATCATCCTGTCGGTATTCGGCCGTATCCCCGGCGGCGCTGGCTTTGTAGCGATCATCGGAAGCGCCTATATGGGGTCGCTGTCCGGTTCCGGTCCGGGCAATGTTGCAACCACCGGTGTTTTCACTATTCCGGCTATGATCAAGGCAGGCTTCCCCCGTCATCTGGCAGCCAATGTAGAGGCGCATGCCAGCACGATGGGAAATATGATCCCTCCTGCAGGTATGATCGCGGTAGCCTTTGCCACATTGGATAAATTATACCCCAATACTTACACCATCTCCCAATACTGGATGCTGCTGTGGGGCATTGCCATCTGGTTTATTATCCAGCGGATCATTACCCTGATGGCTATGTGCAAATTCTACAAGGTCAGACCTATGGATAAAGCAGATGTCCCCAGCTTCAGAGCTTCTGTAAAAAAAGGCTGGCGTGCCATTTTCCTGCCCATCATCGTATTTGCGCCCTTCTTTGTTACCAGCCAGTTTGACACCTTTTTCACCACACAGCTGGGTGCCGGTGCCAGCTCCTTCTCCAGCAGCATTCTTCTGTTCCTGCCCGCGCTGATCGTGATCTGCAGTGTTCTTCTTTCGGGTAAAGAAACCATGAAAAATCGCTCCCTGAAGGCGATGACCAATGATATTACCAAGGGCATCAAAAAGGTGGTTCCCACTGCTTCGCTGGTTTTGTTTGCTTACTTTGTCAGCAACCTGCTGGAAACGCTCCAAATTGAGACAGCCATCGGTGAATTCTTCAATTCTCTGAATATGGGACTTGTGGGGTATGCGTTCCTGTTACCCTTGTTCACAGCAATTCTGGGTATGTTCCTGCCGGGTTCTACCCAGGTCAAGATCTTTGGTGGTATTATTATCACCATTTTGGCGGCTGCCGGCTGTGATCCGTTGCTGGCATGCGGTATGCTGCCGTGTATCTGCGGCGCTATGCACGGTGTTACACCTCCTTACTGTGCCTGTGTATATATGGGTATGGGCATTGCTGATGCTGAGCTTGCGCCCACATTGAAAAACAATATGATCTGGATCGGTATTCATTATCTGCTGTCTGTATTGTTTATTTTGGGATTTGTCCCCCTCTTTGGTCTTGTTTGATAGGAGGTACGCTATGAAAAAGTTTAATGAGATATTACAGAAGATTTACGGCATTATGATGTCGGTCTCCTTTTTCGGCGGCATCGTACCGCTGATCCCCTACATTGCGGCGCTGATCATCGGCGGTACTACAGGTGAAGCCATCGCGGTATTTTTGTATAAACAATTCTATCCCTGGATCATAGCCATCGGCTCTCTTGCGGTTGTTGTAGGATTGGTTCACAGCTATATTGATGACTGTTTGGAAAAGGCAGCCAGGAAAAATGACGGAGCTTCTCAGCAGTAAGGAGTATCATATGCACCAGATTACTGACAAGATCAGCCGCTATGTGGCAGAGCTGCGCTACGATCAATTACCGGAAACTGTCATTGAGCAGGTCAAGCTGTTCGTTGCGGATTACTTTGCCGCGTGCTTTGCGGGTTATCGGATCAATCGGGGGCTGAACAGCAAGGTTCTGCAGCTGATGCTGCAGATGGGCGGCACGCCGGAATCCACGGTATTGTTTTCTGAGCAGAAGCTGCCCGCAAGTAATGCGGCCTTTATAAATGCCTTCTATGCCCACGGCGCGGATATGGATGACGGAAACCGAAAAGCTGCCGGACACATTGGCGCGCACGTAATGTCTGCCGTATTTGCGTTGGCGGAGGTTCTGAATTCCACTTGGGAGGCTGTGATCGTAGCCATTGTTGCGGGATATGATGTGTTTAACCGTGTAGCCGGCGCGGCCCAGCCTGCCCTGTACAATAAGGGGTTTCACTCGACCGGTGTAGGTGGCAGCCTGGCCTGTGCGGCTGCCTGCGCCAAACTGATGGGTCTGGACTGCGATGGGATCTATAACGCCATCTCTCTTAGCGCGATCCAATCCAGCGGTTTGATCATTATTGACGAAAGCGGACAGGGCTGTAAACCCATCAACCCTGCCAATGGGGCCCGTATAGGACTGATATCCGCCCAATTGGCGCAGCTGGGTGTAGAAAGCTCCAGAGATCCGTTGGAAAGCAAGAAGGGCTGGTTTAATGCCTTCGGTGACCAGATCGATGAAGAAGTTCTTTTGGGCGGTTTAGGCGAAGCTTTTACCATTTCTGAAAGCTATCTGAAGCTTTATCCTGCCTGCCGCCATACCCACTGCTGTATCGACGGCGCGTTGGATCTGCGGGCACGGTTGCTGCAGGACGGTTTATCGGTATCCGATATTGAAAATATCACCGTTACCATTTACCCCAGTGCCATTAAATCCGCAGGTATGATCCAATACCCCCGTACTGCCGATGAAGCGAAATTCTCCATTCATTACTGTATGGCTGCCGCTTTAACGAAGGGCTCTTTTGGGCTGGACGATTTGGATGTAGCTTCCGGTGAGGCAGCTTTCCCCCTTGCTTCCAGAATTACACTTGTTCCCGACAGCTCTATGGAGGATCGTAAAGCGGGTATCCGCGGTGCCAAGATACAGCTGCGGACGGCGCGCGGTGCTTATGAGGAAACGGTTTTGATTCCCAAGGGTGAAGCCCAAAAGCCCTTAAGCTGGACGGACATTGAGAAAAAGCTCAACCAATGTGCCGGAGCGCTGTGCAATAAACAGGCTCAAGCCGCTTTTATCAAAGCCGTTCGGGATATCGAGCCCCATATGTCCTTTGTGAATTTATTCGTATACTGCCATTGATAAAATGAAGGGGCTGTCTGACTAAGGTAAAACCATCCATTTTAAGCCGTCGGGACACCCGTCCCCGGTGTCCGAAACAAAAAAACAGCACAAAATCTGCGTATTTTTCGCAGATTTTGTGCTATTTTTCTATGTGGGCTGCGGTCACCTCGGGAGAGGTGACCCTACGAGATCATTTTGAGACAGCTCCCAAATATTACTTAGTCCTCAAAGGTCAGGACGTCTTTATACCGCTCCTTGAAAATGCCGTAAACAGCATCCAGAATGCCGGTATCTTCCACAGAAAGATAATTCTCGTTTTCCTCGTCCACGGGCTCGATCTCCAGGATCACAATGCCGGATTCCTCGTCGTCCAACGGCAGCAGGATCAGGTATTCCTTGCCCTCGTACTCCACAACATCCAGATACTCGAATTCAGTATCCTCGCCGTTTTCGTCAGTCAGGGTCAGCCGGGAAAGCTCTTCCTCTTGTAGCAGTTCTTCGTTTTCCATAATAGTACCTCCTTGGTTTTCTTCGATTATATCCTGAAAACCCGTGCCTGTCAATGACTTTTGCCAATATGACCCAATTCGCTTAAATTCGCCATTTGTTGTTGAAAATACAGGAAATATGTGATAATATACGGACAAGAACCTAAGAAAGGGCGTAATTTTTATGAAGAAGCTTTTATCTTTGCTGTTGGTATTGTGCCTGCTGCTTTGCGGCTGCGGCAGCTCCGAGCCGGAAACCACCGTGCCCGATACGGAGCCGGAAACCACCGTGCCGGAAACCACCGAACCGGAAACCACTGAGCCTGAAACCACAGAGCCGGTGTATACCAATCCATTAAACGGTCAGGTTTTGGCGCAGCCTTTTACAGAGCGGATCTTTGCGGTATCCATCAATAATATCTCCCCGGCGCTGCCTTTCCAGGGCGTCAGCCAGGCGGATATCGTATTTGAGATGCTGGTTAATGATTATGCTACCCGTTGCCTGGCGCTGTTTTCCAATGTCCAGGGCGTATCCTCTATTGGATCCATCCGCAGCGGGCGGAAAAACTTTGCGGATATCGGAGAAGCCTACGATGCTATTATCGGACATGCCGGTTATGCTTCTGTAATTCGCAAGGAGTTCTCTAACCGCGGCGTGGACAATCTTAATTTGGGCAATTGGGGAGCCTACCGGGATCAGAACCGCTTGAACAGCGGCTACGCTTTGGAGCATACCCTGTTTGTTACCGGTCAGAAGTACTATGACGCGGCTGTAAAGGCTGGGTTCTCTGTGGAGCAGCCGGAAGGGAAGGACTACGGTCTGAGTTTTGTGGACGATGCCACACCTGCAGCCGGTGAAGATGCATCAGAAGTGACCATCTGGTTCTGGAATAAGAAATCTATTATGACCTACAACGAGGAGCTCGGCAAGTACGAATTTTCTGAGTATGGCAAGGATGTTACCGATGAAAATACCGGCGAGAAGATCTCTTTTGAAAACGTGATCGTGATGCTGTGCCAGGTGAACAACGAGAAACCGGGCAGCTATACTTATCACGTTGCGGATGTACACGGCAGCGGTGAAGGCTATTTTGCCTGCAACGGTAAGATCATTCCCATTCAGTGGCACCACGAAAATAAGACAGATCCGTTCACCTTTACACTCACGGACGGCACACCGCTGGAGATCGGCGTAGGCAACACCTACATTGCCATTGCGCCTGACAACAGCGAAGTGGAATATCAGTAATGTAAAAATTTGAATGGGGCTGTCTCAAAATGATCTCGTAGGGTCACCTCTCCCGAGGTGACCGCAACCAACATAGAAAAATAGCACAAAATCTGCGAAAATTACGCAGATTTTGTGCTTTTTTGTTTCGGTTATCCGGGGACGGGTGTCCCTACGGCTCAAAATGGAAGGTTTTACCTTAGTAAGACAGCCTCATCATTTGCTGTTTAAGGCTCCATCATTTTTGTAACGGAGTTTCCTAAATTGACCATAGGGTAGGTGTAACCGGAACCATCGCCTGTGCCGATAGCCCAAACAGTACATCCTTCCAGGAGAATGCTGCGAACCTGAGAAACGGACAGCTCAGGATCCAGTGACCAGATGTATGCCGCACTGCCGGTGATAATGGGCGCGGCCATCGATGTACCGGTTTTATAATCATACAAGCCTTCGTCTGCTGGGACTGTGCTGTAGATATGACTTCCCGGTGCGCAGATATCAATGGTTTCACCGTAGCAGAAAGAAGAAACGGTATAGTAATTACCCTCCTCGTCAGTACTGTTTTCCACAGCGCCAACGATCAGAATTCGTTCGTCAATGGTTTGATAAGTGATACCGGCAGTGTTTAGCTTTGTCAAAAGCGCCGGATCTAATTTTTCAAAAACCGATGGGGTAATACTGCTGAAGAAGCCGTTTAAACGCACGTCAGCACCTTTGCCTGCGGTGCCGTTATCGTAACCGTTTCCGGCGGCCTGCACGAACAGCACATCCTCATACCCGGCTTCGATCAACTGACTGAGCAGCACGATGCAGGCTTGGGCGGTAGGCAGCAGATCCTGTTCCATCCGTTGCTGGAGCCAGGTCTCATACCCCCGGTTCAGGGGGATATAGGGATTCAGCTTGGAGAAAATACCGAACTCATTGCGGATATAGGCATACTCAGAGGGGATCCTGCAGCCCCAGGAATTGTTGATGATCCGCACACCGTTTTGCACCATAATATTTACTACAGCCAAAAATTCAGCAATGGTGTGGTAGGATTGGTTGGGATCGTTGGGCCATACATCGGCGCAGTACAGTTTGGCGTGATCTGCAATGCCCCGGATACCAAGACCGTTGTCCAGAGCCCCAATGATGCCTGCCACGTGAGTTCCGTGACTGTGAGGGGTCAGACTGTCAGAATTGGATACAGGGATGATCTGCCCCTGCAGATCCGGGTGGTCAGTATCGAAACCGGTATCAACAATGCCAACATTGATGGGCTGGCATAAATGGCTGTACTGCCAGGCAGTATAGGCGCCGATGGCTTCTGCCCACCAGTCATCGCCGTCCGGAGACTGTTCGTTGCCGTCGTTGTTACGATTGGGCTCGGGTGTGGATGCACTCATAATTTGTGCCGGATGATCACTGGAGGCATACAGTACATTCTCCTGAGACATCAGTGTTTGCGCCATTTCCTCCAGCTTGGAAAGCTTGGAATCCTTCACAAGGATCTGAACGGCGTGCACCGCGCCCCGAATCACACCTACGGGTGTACCGTCCACTGTGCCGGCAAGCTCTTGCAGCTGAGCGTCAGACAGATCCTCCTGGGTAAAAACAAGCAGCACATTGTTGAAATACAATGCGTTGCGGTTCATATCCTCCTGAATGTGCTCAGAACCGGGGGTGTATATAATACTGCCGTCAGAAAAGGTTTGGGTATAAGCATCAAATTTCTCGATAACGCCATAATATTTGCTCCGTTTACCATACCAGGAGATTGCGGTATAAGCAAGACAACCCAATACGGTAACTGTGGCAAGAATTATACAGAGCCATATTTTTTTCTTTTTTGACATAAATTATCACCCCATTTTCCCCATTATATCAGTGAAGAAAACGGAAGTCAATGCGCCGGAATGTTATTGCTTGGCGGCAGGGGAGCAGCTATGCCAGATTGATGTAGGAAATTCCCTGTTTCTTTACGTATTCCATTGTTTGGTAGGCGCCGCCGGTGTCTTTCTGTACGCACAGTACTACAAGATTGGACCGGTCTGCCATATGGCGGTTGCGTTTTTGGTAGGCAGCTTTGTAATGGGCGGCTTCACTGTCGGCGTTTATCTCTATTTCATCGTAATATTCATAAAACGAGTCCTGATTGTTGCGAAATTCAGCCTTATTATAGGGCAAGACCAAAACGAGGGCGCTGTTGTCACTGCGGTAGGTTCTTTTGCAGCGGCGCACCGTAGAGGCTACAAGCTGATCGAAATCTCCCTCCCGCCCCACAAGAAATTCCACATAGCTGTGATGTTGCAGCAGACCACGGATCAATTCCTCCAGAGCCTGTTCTATCTTAAAAACATTATCCAGCCGCCGATGACCGAAAAAACTTACCGTATAGGTTTCCAGCATTTTTTCTGCTCCTCTCTATATCTAAAAGCTAACAATATTGTACAATTGCTTACAGAATTAGTCAATTGCTTATTTAATTATACAGCATTCCGTTTCCGGGAAAAGTATAATCAATCTATACTACAATCCTGGGAGGATCGATGGATATGAGCAAAGAGGTTTCTTTCAAAAATCGAGATCGATTTGTCCAATTAGGAATAGCAATTGCTACTTTGCGAAAGCTCAAGGGAATGTCGCAGGAAGATTTGGCTGAAAAAGCCGGTATCAGCCGTTCCTCGGTAAGTATTATTGAAGCACCGGGTATCGTACACGGATTTTCATTAGAAATTTTCTTCAATATCGCAGATGCGTTGGATATTGATCCGGCTGATCTGATCAATGCCGCGGTATTTCCTGACCGTATTATCAAGAATCAGAAATAACCGCTGCAATACAGTGTCGGTCTGTATTGAGATGTGTATAAATTAAAAGGGGCGTTGCAAAATCAATTGCAACGCCCCTTTTAATTTATACTTTATAGGATTGTGCTTGATACCCTCTCAGTCACGGCTTCGCCGTGCCAGCTCTCCCAAAGGGAGAGCGTGACACC
>CAZLLC010000052.1:0-11181 GCA_964560245.1 uncultured Oscillospiraceae bacterium
CTACCAACACCCTGAAGCCCGCTACTCTGGAGACCGGTGCTGAGGTTAAGGTTCCTCTGTTTATCGAAGAGGGCGAAAAGATCCAGATCGATACCACCACCGGTGAGTATCTGGGCCGTGCAAAATAAGGAGAATTTTATGACTATTTCTGAAAAGGCAGCATACCTGAAAGGTTTGATGGACGGCCTGAAGCTGGATCAGGAAAAGCCTGAAGGTCAGATGATTTCCGCCATTGTGGATCTGCTGGGCGATGTGACACGCAGACTGACCGATGTGGAGGAGACCACCATCGCAATTTCCGATGAGCTGGATGAGATCGAAGAAGATCTGGATGCCATCGAAGATTATATCCTCGACGAAGAGGATGACGACGATGACGACTTCGATGATGACGACGATTATTATGACGAAGACGAAGATTATGATGACGACTTTGACTTTGGCGATGATGACAGCATCATTTATGAAGTTAAGTGCGCCTGCGGCGAAGTGATCGATTTCGATGAAGAAACCTTGGAAGAGGGCAGTATGATTTGCCCCAACTGCGGTGAAACACTGGAGTTCTCCCTGGAAGACGAGGACGATGAATCTATGCCCTTTTAATTGATTCTATTTCAATAGTTGAGGTAGAGCCAAATTAGAATAATTTTCATATCGTGTCGGAGTGAGAGCTTCGACACGATTTTTATCTATTACAGATGAGATATTTTTGAAAGAAAGCTTTTTCGATGAATTATTTATATTAGAAAAACGGTGCAAAAAAGCAGGCTGTTCCTGAAGTGAACAGCCTGCAATTTTTTAGATCCGTTTTATACGGGATTATAGTTGACGATGATACTTTGATCGGTCAGTTCCTTAACGTCCTTGACCTTTGTACCGTAAATATTTACCTGAATCAGCACCGGGCATTTTGCCAAAGCGGAAACAGAAGAAATATTCTCATTGTAATCCATCAGAATATTGTTGATATGCTGCAGATTTGCAAGCGGCGACAGATCGGAGATCAAATTATACGCACCGTCGATGGTAACAAGCTGACATTCGGATGACCAGTTGGGCAGGTCAGACACCTGATTGTAGGAGAAATTCAGGTAAGTCAGTGTATCGTGGAGCTCCAGGGATGTCAGGCTCGTGATTTGATTGTTGGAAATATCAATATAAGTCAGCTGTGCGCAATTTGCAAGAGCGCCAATATCAGTGATGTAGTTATTGTTTGCCCGAAGCTCTGTCAATGCAGTCATAAATGCTGCGTTCGACATATCTGCGATTTGATTATGGCTGATGTCCATATAAGTCAGCAGGGGAAGGTTGGCAACAGGTGCAAAGGAAGTCAGTGCATTATAGGAAACATCAAGTTTACTCAGCACTGTACACGATGAAAGAGCGGACAGATCCTGCAAAGCATTGCGCTTCATATACAGCTCTTTCAGCTCAACCATTGCTGACAAAGCAGAAATATTACGAATGGTATTGTTACTCAGGTCCAGATAAGACAGCGCTGTAAGCTTTTCCAAACCTTCTGTTGTGGAAAGGGTGCAAGTGTTGAGCGTCAGCTTTTCCAAAGCTGTCAGTGTGCCGATGATTTGCAGTTCGTCAGCGGAAACTGTAGTGTCGGTAATATGAAGTTCCTTCAAATTAGACAGATTTGCCAGCACCTGCAGCTGACCGGAAACGCCCTTCTCAATAGTAAGCTTTTCCAAAAATACCATATATCGCATATCACCGTATGTGCTGGCATCAGCAGGAACGGTAAATTCTTTAATGGTCCATAAATCGTTGGAAAACAGGGTCGTGTCTTCAGAAACACTTAGAATGGACCGGATATGTTGTTCAAGCACTGGATCTTCAAAAGTGATCTCTTCCACAACACCGCCAACGGTATAGCCGAAAATGGACAGGGGGCTGACCAGACCGGAATCCGCAACAGCAAGGGCGTACAGCACGTTTTCGCCGTCCTGCAGCGTAATAGGCTGAGTGTACAGATCTTTGTTTACAGAAGGATACTCGCCATAGGCGTTGACATACAGGGTGCTGTCAGTACTTTCAACGGTTACGGAAATGTACTGGTTGTAAAAGCCGGGAGCCTGGGCGGTAACTGGGGCTTCAGGCCGAAGCCCATCCAGCTCCTGCTTAATTGCAGGATCGGTGATCTTATCCAAAAGATCAACTGCATCCAAAAGCTTATCTTGCTCTACATATGCCTTACAAAGGGCAATATAGACCTGCGCGCCTCCGCCGTCACGGATGGCTTTGTTCAGGGTTACTTCGGCTTGTGTAAAATTGTCACTGTCCATATACTGCCGCGCAAGCTCTACGGCGATCTCGTCGCTGCCGCTGCCTTGCTGATATGCCAAGTCGTAGAACCAGGAAGCGGTATCCAAATCACCGCTGTTTTCAAAATGACGGGCGCTTTGCAGCAACATATCCCGGGTGAAATTCTGATCGTAAATCAATAAGTACCATACAACGCCGGCAATAATTGCAATTGCCAAAACGATCGGTACGAAAATCTTCAAAAACTTTTTCATTATTATACTCCGTTGGCTATAATTTTTCACTTAAATTATACTTGTGATTGAAACTTATGTCAAGGGCTGCTTGGAAAAGGAAATTGTTTCCGCAAAAATCGTCTGATTCCGAATGAAGTCACTGCTACAATAGGCCTTGAGGTGATCATATGTTAAAAAAATTGTTGTTTGCTGCGGTGATAACGTGCTTTATTCCCTTTTTGCTGGCGGGTCTGATCCTTTCTTACAAAACGCCTGAAGAACCGCAGCAAGAAGAGCAGCTCCAATCAGAACCTGTTGAAGATAAAGCAGAAAGAACAGTGTCTGTACTGACAGAGAACGGATTAAAGGAAATGCTTTTGGAGGATTACATTTTTTGCGTTGTTTTGGCTGAAATGCCGGCTGATTTTGAATTGGAGGCATTGAAGGCGCAGGCAGTGGTCGCCAGAACCTATACCTGCCGAAAAATGGAATCATCCAAGCACTCAGAGGGTGATGTATGCACGGATTTTCAATGCTGCCAGGCTTTTATATGGGAAGAAGACTATATCAGCAGCGGCGGTACAGAAAAGTCGGTTCAAAAGGTCAGACAAGCTGTTTCAGAAACTGCCGGCAAGGTTCTTACATATAACAGTGAATTGATCGAAGCAACGTATTTTTCCTGTTCAGGCGGAAAAACAGAGGATGCCAAAGAAGTGTGGGGTGGGGAAGTGCCTTATTTGCAGTCTGTAGAAAGCCCCGGTGAAGAACAAGCTGAGCATTATATGGATACTGTTACATTTTCCACTGCTGAGTTTTGTCAGAAGTTAGGGCTGTCATTATCCGGTTTTCCTGCTTCGTGGATAGGACAGATCACTTACACAAAAGGTGGCGGTGTGTCAACTATTCAAATAGGTGGTGAAAATTTTTCCGGAACTGAAATACGAGAGCTTTTGCAGCTACGTTCAACTGCTTTTGTGATCACCGCAGCCGGGGATCATATCAGTGTAACCACAAAAGGTTTTGGGCATCGGGTAGGAATGAGCCAGTACGGCGCTGACGCAATGGCTGTGCAGGGCAGCGATTATGAATGTATTTTATATCATTACTATCAGGGAACGTGCCTTACGGACCTGTCTGGTTGACAACAAGCCGGAATTGGGGTACAATGTCGATAAAATAAGAAAGGGGGAATGTCTTGTGCCTATTCAGATTCCAAACGATCTGCCTGCAACCGGTATCCTGCAGCAGGAGAACATTTTTGTAATGACGCAAAACCGTGCTGTCAGCCAGGATATCCGTCCTTTGGAGATCGTACTTGTTAATTTAATGCCAACAAAAATTGCAACGGAAACACAGCTGAGCCGTCTTTTAGGCAATACACCTTTGCAGGTGCGGCTGGAGCTTGTGCATACAAAATCCCATATTTCCAAAAATGTTGGACAGGATCATTTGCTGACCTTTTATAAAAGCTTTGATGAGATCAAGCACCGGAAATTTGACGGTATGGTGATCACAGGCGCGCCGGTGGAACATATGGCGTTTGAAGAAGTGGATTATTGGCCGGAGCTTTGTCAGATTATGGAGTGGAGCAAAACAAATGTCCACAGTACATTTCATATTTGTTGGGGTGCGCAGGCAGGACTGTATTATCATTACGGCATCCAGAAAAAACAAATGGACAAGAAGCTTTTTGGCGTTTTCCAGCATAAAGCAGACTATAAGCGCTCTATTCTGCTTCGTGGCTTTGATGATGTTTTTTGGGCGCCCCATTCCAGACATACCACAGTTTTGCGGGAAGATATTGAGAAAATTCCCGGATTGAAGATCGTTGCATCCTCAGATGAAGCAGGTGTGTATGCGGTAATGAGCAAGGAAGGCCGGCAGATCTTTGTGACAGGGCATTCAGAATATGACCCTGAAACATTGAAAACTGAGTATTTACGCGACAAGAACCTGGGACTCCCCATCGATGTTCCGGTCAACTATTTTCCGGATGACGATGATACAAAGCCGCCGCTTGTTTGTTGGCGCGGACATGCTAATCTGCTGTTTTCCAATTGGCTGAACTACTTTGTCTATCAAACAACGCCTTACGATATAATGCGTATCGGTGATGGTGAAAATAAGTGATTTTTTATTATACAGAAAGGTATTTTGCCTGTAGTTTCCAAATTTAAAAAACTTTTCGAAATAACTTGCATTTTATACTAAAGTAATATATAATCAATTTTAGCTGTGCGTTTATACGTAATTAAATTGTATAATATTTTACTACAGACAGGATGGGATCATTATGGATCGTAAATTTAGAAGCGTTTTTGTTTTTGTTGCAGTGCTGTCTCTTTTGCTTTTATGTGGATGCCGTGGTGGCGATAAAACCGAAACAACCACAGAACCGATCGAGGACACCGCTGTTCAAGATACAACTGACGGTGTGTCCGGAGATGAGTGGGAAACACCTATCGATGTAGAAGACGGCACAACTGCGCCTGTTAATAATGAGGAAGTTTCTTCCGAAGGTAATTCTGACAGCAATAGTACCAACAACGGCGGTTCCGGTAATACCGGTTCTACGGGCAACGGTTCCAACAACGGCGGTTCCGGCAATACCGGTTCTACAGACAGCGGTTCCAACAACGGCGGTTCCGGCAATACCGGTTCTACAGACAGCGGTTCCAACAACGGCGGTTCTGGCAATACCGGTTCTACAGGCAACGGTTCCAACAACGGCGGTTCCGGTAATACCGGTTCTACAGGCAACGGTTCCAACAACGGCGGTTCCAGCACAGTGGTTAATCCTACTGAAGGAAGCTCCACTACTACCCCCACCGAGGCAGCTACAGTTGATGATTCTTTCTTTGAAGGTCCCATCGATGTGATTGACCCTGACGACGTTGTGGAAGTAACAACTTCCGGAAATAACGCTTCTAATGAAAAACCTACTGTTGGCAATGATCCTACAGAGAGTCCCTCTGTAAATATTCCTGCCACGGAAGGTTCTTCCGTAGAGAATCCTACACAGGGATCTTCCAATAATATTCCTACGACTGAAGGCAACAGTTCTGCAACTGAGCCTGATGTAACCGAGCCTGCGCCTGAGACCACCGAAGCTGTTGAGCCGGAGCAGACTACACAAAAACCCACCAGTGGAGCTATTCAGCTGCCGATGATTCCCGGTTGATTTAAAGCGGAAGCTTTTATACATATTTCGTGTTTTGCGGATTGGAGATATAAAATGGAATACGAAGCACCGATTTGTTGCTTATATGATCTGCCTGATGCGGCATCATCCTCACCTGGAAGCACATCTTCCACACCAATAAGCACAACTCCCCCAACTTCTAATTCCGGCACTATTGTGTTGCCGATAATTCCCGGCTAACGAATAACAGGAGATTAATATGGCAGAATTTGATATTAAACTGGCTGATTTAACATTTCACATCAATTCGGTTTACAATACCCCAAAAAGAATTTGCAAGGATTATTTGATCGACGAGCGGGGAGAACAGAACATTGTAGTGACGCAGGAAGATATTGATCTGGAGCGGCTAAAGGTAATGAGCGATGTTCCGGGTGTCGATCAATCTTTGCGTACAGCGCCTGATCCGCATTTGGAGACGATTTCTTTACTTAGAAAGTTAGCTGACTGCTGCAGCTTGAACAACAGAATTTTGATGCACGGTTCTTCTATCGCTGTAGACGGAAATGGATATATTTTCACAGCCGTCAGCGGTACGGGCAAATCTACCCATACCGGTCTTTTGAGAGATCTGTTGGGTGAGCGTGCTGTGATGATCAATGACGACAAACCGTTTTTGTATGTTGCGGACGATCAGATTTATGTTTGCGGTTCTCCCTGGATGGGAAAGCATTGCTTGGGCAACAACATAATGGTTCCTTTGAAAGGCATTTTCTTTTTGAAAAGATCAGAGGAAAATGTATTGAAGCCTATTGCTCCGTATGATGCGCTTCCACTTCTGATCGCTCAGTGTCACAGACCGGAGGATCAGCTGATGATGCTCAATACCCTGGATATGATGGATAAGATTTTGTCCAGAGTTTCTTTGTATGAGTTTGGCTGTAATATGGACCCCTCCGCAGCGGAGTTGTCTTCTTCTGTAATGAAATAAAAATAAAGCAGGAAGTTACGACTGAACCGTGACTTCCTGCTTTTTGCCTGGAGTTTAATTTTTAGGATTTGATCAAAAAACAGATTACTCCATATCCACACACCCATAAGGGATGCGTCTGTGGAGTAATGGATTCTCCCATGGGCAACTAAAGTGTCCACCGGATATTTAGTACACCGGTCTGCGGACTGGTGTCGCCCTTTTGAATCCCTCAGCCCATCCAAATAAGAAAGCCCACCCCGACGGGCAATGTCATTTTATTTAGGAACACTAAACTAAATTGCCGCCTTATACAAAAACCGTGGCGACCTATGCTTTTTCAGAAAGTCCCTGGCTCAATGCCTTTCCTTTTTTCTAAATATATTATACCACGGATTTTCTGAAATTCCCAATTTTGACCCGTGTCAAATTCTCTGCGCCCGCTGCGTTGACATAGAATTACCCTCCCCGGTGGCGGGGAGGGTAAGTTGTTATTTATCGTTCATTCTTGTTTTGCGATGTGCGAACACGCACAGAAGCATTCCGATCACAGACAAAAGCATTAAAAGATATAAGATCTCAATATTGCTTTGATCTCCGGTTTGGGGAGTATTACTCTGTGATTCAAAAACAACAATCAATTCTGCATCGTTGCACATTTCCGGAAATGCGAATGCGCCGTTTTGGATTTGCTCGGTGATGTCTTTGCCGCCGAAGGAAACGGATTCTAATTCCCATCCGCTGTCCGGTGTGGCAGAAATAGCCGGTGTGCAGTGTCGCTTGATTTGTATGTCTGCCGTCTTTTCATATGGAACACCATCAACGACGATTCTGCCGTTTCCAGTCAACTCTATGTGTAGGGTGTGAACGGAAGGCACATTTGCCGTCAATGTTGTTTCCTGCGCCCATACCGAAATGGACAGCAAAACAATAATCAAAACAAGAAATAGCAAACGGACGATATAATAGGCTGTGGATTTTCTTTTCATAATAACACAACCTTTGCATTGAAATAATTATCCAACTACGACCTCTGCGGTAAAGGTAATAGTTGCAGTATATTCACCTGCCAAAGCCTTGCCCCAATCGTCACTATTAGCATTGACACAAATATATTCAGCATTTTTATATGTATTGCCAGAACCTGTATTATATTTCGCAACCATTCTAACAGCCTCGTTTACTGTACCATCGGATTTTCCTAAAAATGTTATTGCAGAACCGTTAGGTACATTTTCCACAGCGGCCAAGTAGCCGCCTGCAGCATCTACATGTAAGGACAATGTGTAGGGAATTTGTGTAGTGATACCGTCTGCGCTAAATGCATCGTAATTAACTGTAACCGCCAAATTTTTTCCCTCAGCAAAGCCAGATGAATTAGTAACAGTAACATTTCCAATATTAGTGGAAGTAGCGCCAAAAGGAATCTCTTGGTCAGCGGGAATGTTCAGTGTATAAGTAGCAGCGGGGACGGAGGTGGTGAGTGTGGTGGTCTCGGCAGCAGAAGCAACAGTTGCCATAGAAGCAAGCATCGTTACTGCCAAAATGACTGCAAAAATCTTTTTCATAATGATTTCTCCTTTTGTTTTATTTTACCCATAGTGTCAATTTGGTTTCTGCCCCATTTAGGGGGTATAAATTTTCGTCCTGTGAATAGCAGGAATATCGCAGAACGGCATTAGGGTACATACCTTTTTCCAAAGCCATAGATAATACCATCGGCTTTGAGTTTGCTCCCGGCTCAATCAGCTCGGATTGCCACAAGAGTGTGCCGTTCTCCAAATAAAGGGATATTTGAAAATAGCAACAGTTTTGTGGCGGGTTGGGCATACACAAGGATTGCTCCTTGCTGTTTGCTTTTAGTTCTAACATTTCATAACCGGGAATGGCAATGGAATCCGGATTCTTTTCTACTGTGGTGGCTGTGCTGTCCGCTGTGCCATTTTGGTTTGGCGTTAGCATATCAATACAACCTTTCAGTGCTAAGATCAGCAGCAACGCAATTAAGGCAGTCACAGCAACCACAAGAACCCAAGAGAAACGCTTAGCGGATGACTTTTGATATTTTCCTTTGCTCATTTTGTTTTACCTTCCGTTTGGGCAAGCTGTGTCCTTCGGTATATGCCACGGTGAACCTTTTTTATCTTGTGTTGCGTTTGGGATTTTTCCCTCACGACACCACTTTTGAACTTGTGTCTGGGATACACCCCATTGTTCTGCGGCTTCCTTTGTTCCCATATCAGCCATCGAATTCCCCCTTTCTCTTTATGCATAAGCGCACGTCTGCCGGAACAACAAAATCTTGATAATATCCTCTCTTGATCACGACTCTGCTACCTTCGAAATTAACGTAAATACTCATTGTGCCCAGCATCTTCATATATGAATTTAGTTGGACTCTTAAAACTCCGTCTTGCGCGCTTCCAACAGGACATCCGCAATGAATACAATTCGCTGCACGATCAGAAATTTCTTTTCCACAATCAGGACATTTAATAAGTGCCATACAATCATCTCCTGTGTTTACGGATTCCAAGAGGCATAACCATCACCACCACACCATACACAACTGCAGTTATTCTCACTATCCCAACCATCGCCACCACAGTTAAAGCAGTTGCCACGGTTACTGTCATCACCGCTAATTGTGCTACCGGCAACAATCATAACAAAAACAACCGCAGCGGCAATAGCACACATTAGTTTTGCTGCGTTGCCACCAAAGAAGAAACAGTTATCGTAATCGTAAAAAGTTTTCGGCAAGCACCAGAGACCCAATGCCAACAAGATTATATTTAAAGAGGAAAGAAAACTTGGACCACCCATCTCTGAGAGATACGGTAATATACCTGCTATTAACAAAAACACTCCAAGCCATATGCCCGCAAAACCCAATCCTTTTACTGCACCATTAGTCTTGTTGCTTTTTATACTTGCTGCTACGACGACAAGCAAAATGCCCAGTACAGTAGAACTCAAATTTACGAATAGGGGTACAATTGCATTCAAGGGAGTTGCAAACAGAGACACAAGCGAAGACAAATCTAACACTACTCCAAGTAGCTTTGCACAACCGCATATTATTAGTATCACGAATGCTTTTGGCTTGATGTCTTGCTTTTTATTAAAATAAAGCAAAGTAGCAATTGCTGCAGGTGTAAGGATATTGATAATACTACATATCATTCTCAATGCGCGCAACAACCCAAAACTCTTAAAGAGACTGAGAATGTTCGGGAAAATTCCGATTATATTTCCAAGTGACGTAAGTGTGATAAAGCACATTATCACAAAAGCGAACGATATTTTTCTTTTCATAAAAATACTCCTCTGTTTTTTATAAGTAATTTCAGTGAAAAATAAAAAGTGCGCCAACCGAAGTCAGCGCACCGAAAAACGCAAACTCCAATTGTCGCCAAACAAGTTGAAATCGAACGAGGGAAAAATCTTTTGCCACACCCAATTTCGCGGAATTTGCATTTTTACCAAATTCTAAAAAATCGGTACGACAAAAGAAGGTATCGTTTTTCTTCTGTTTTTAGGCAGAAAAATACCTCGTTCAAAAATATTCAACTTGTTTGGCTCTTTTATTATACCACCATTTGTCAAATTTGTAAACCCCAATCGCCAAAAAAGTTGTATTTTAACCGATCCCCGATTTTTAATATCAAAAACACTCCAAACCGAGTGACAAAACCGATTTGGAGTGCTTTGCTTTTATTCAATTCAACTTATACTTGAGTCTGAGATTATCTGCAATCATCGCAATAAACTCGGAGTTGGTCGGCTTTCCGCGGTTGTTTTGAATGGTATATCCAAAATAGGAGTTGAGGGTATCTACATCGCCTCTATCCCACGCGACCTCAATGGCGTGGCGAATAGCACGCTCAACTTTCGATGCCGAAGTCTCAAACTTTTCGCCTATTTTAGGGTATAGTTTTTTAGTTATGTTATTTATTATTTCGGGGTGCTCTACCGCCATTTTAACGCCCTCGCGAAGATAGTAATAGCCCTTTATATGCGGTGGAATACCAACCGATATAAAAATCTTACTAATTTTTTCATCGAGAGTGTTTTTGCGCATTTCAAACGAAACTTTTTCGGTTGGCTCTCTTTCGCCCAAACAAAGTTCTAAAAGCCTACTTTTTAAAACTTCGCTTTTAAACGGCTTTGCTATGTAATACACCGCACCCGATGAAAGCGCACGGCTAATTATAGGCTCGCTAGTAAAAGAACTAACTACAACCGCTTTTACTTTACTTTTTTGTAAACGCTCTAGAACGGTAAACCCGTCAATACTTTTTAAAACTATGCCCGTAATCAAAAAATTAGGCTCGAACTTTTCAATAAGGTTAAGCCCCTCTTCTCCGTCACACGAACTTCCAACAACTGTAAATCCGCTTATTTCGCTTATAGCGTTAACCACAAAATCAACTGCACTTTGATTTTCTTGCAAAACAACAACTTTTTGTTCTTCCATAATAATTACTCCCTTATGTAATGTAATTATTATATCACTATTTTTGTACAAAATAAATGATTTTTAATCAAATTGTTTAATATTTTTGTACGAAATTGTC
>CAZLLC010000053.1:0-10994 GCA_964560245.1 uncultured Oscillospiraceae bacterium
TAGCAGAAGCCATTGCTCAAGCTGAACAGGAACTTGATGTTGATGAGCTGAAAGCCTTTGAGGAAAAAATGTACGGCGATGTATGGGATAAAGAAAAATATCTCAACTGGATGTACGAGAACCTTATGGCAATTAAGTCTGTAATGAGCGAAACCGCTACAATATATGTGCATTTGGATTATCACATAGGACATTACGTAAAGATTTTATTAGATGAAATATTTGGGGAAAGCAATTACCAAAATGAGGTTATATGGCAAAAGATAAGAACTACTAAAGCGCAAAGTAATCAATTTGGCAATGTTCACGATGTTATATATTGCTATAGAAAGTCTGATAGTGTCTATTTTAAAAATGTGCATACTCCATATAGCAAAGAGTATATAGAATCACACTACAAGCCAGATGCCAATGGACGGTTATATACCGATGTCTCCCTTGTTCAAAAAGGACAAGGCGAACCGAGAGTATTTGCAGGAAAGACTATTGCTCCACCGAATGGGATGCACTGGGTTTGGTCTCAGGAAAACATTGACAAAGCCTTTGCAGAAGGTAGAATCCTGATCAATTCCAAGGGAACGCCTCGAAAAGTACAATACTTGGATGAGATGGAAGGTGATATCGCTTCTGACCTTTGGAATGATATATTCCCTGTTAACTCACAAGCGGAGGAAGATACTGATTATGCCACACAAAAGCCGGAAGCACTTCTTGAACGAGTAATAAAAGCATCTTCGGATAAGAAGATGGTTGTTGCCGATTTCTTCGGCGGTAGTGGTGTTGCGGCGGCTGTTTCGAATAAACTTGGTCGTAAGTTTATTCATTGCGATATCGGTTTGAACTCCATTCAAACCACTCGTGATCGCCTTGTGGCTGACAGCGCTGAGTTTGATGTGCTTGAAATTAAAGATGGAGTTCAGCTTTACCGCAACCCAGTTCAAACAATGGATAAAATCAAGTCGTTGATTCCCGGACTCAAAAATGAAGATTCTCTTGATTCTTTTTGGGAAGGTGCTATTTCTTATAGCAAACTTGGCACCGTTCCTGTATATGTGCCTAATCTTATGGACAACGCATCGAAATTGCTTGATAAGGTTACGATGAACCGCATTATTCATCAGGCTATTCCTGATCTGGATGCAGGCATCAAGAAAGTTATCGTTTATTACATCGACATCACTGATGAAGCTGAGATTTTGAAGTTTATCAAAGAGGATGACAGTACCAACGTTGAAATTGAGCTTCGTGACCTTAAAACAATTCTTGATTATGTTATTATCGGTGATTATGCCGACTTCCACGCCGAAGAAACTCATGAGGATCTTCTCGGCGGCTATGTGATAACCATTGATAAGTTTATTAGCGACCGTGTGCTTTCCAAAATCCACGAGTTCAACGAAAAGGCGTTCCTCAATTCTTCGGCAAAGAAGCCTTATAAGCCCATTGAAATCAGTGAGGATGGATTGGAACTGATTGAATTCCTAAGTGTTGATTGCACCGCAAGCGATGGTGAATGGCACTCCGACAGTGAGATTAAGATTGACAAAAACGGTTATGTCATCGTTAACGGCAATAAAACCAAAGAATTTTGGGACGGTCGCATTCGTTGTGAAAGGAAACCGCTTCGCCTGAAGATCCGCAACATCTGCGGCGATGAAATGTTGTGGGAGGTATAAGTAAAATGTATTCACCGTTTTCTGATAGCAAAGGGCGACCATTGACAATCGAAAAAGTTAAATTCAGTCATCTGTCGCAACTTGTAGATTGTGATGAAGGACATCACGTGGAATACAAATTATTGCTTGAAGATGGCGGAAAAGCACAGTTGGCAAAAGAAATCACATCGTTTGCCAACTGTGAAGGTGGTTGGTTGATTGTAGGCATAGATGATAAAACAAAAGAAATTAAACCGATAGATAAACAGGACTACAGCCAACGTATCGGAAAGATTGCGACACGCATATCGCCTATGCCCGAGTTTAGCACTCGTTTCTTGACTATGCCTGACAATAAAAAATCTGGTGTACTGCTTGTCTATGTATATGAAGGTCGCAATGCTCCTTATGTGTGCAATGGTAGTATTTATGTGCGTAGTGGAAGCAGTAAAGAGCCAATTAAACCCGCAGATAGAGGCAATATTGAGTATCTGTACGAGCGTTCAAAAGAATACAAAAAAGAAGTAGATGATTTCTGCCAAAGAGATTATTTCTATTCGTATAACAATCTGCTTCAACGAAAGGTAACCTACCCTATAGCTAATATATATCTTAAAAATATTAGTTCTAAGCGGGATGGCTTCTTTAATGTGTACGCCAATAGAGATAAGGTTATTGAATTTGTGAAATCCAAGTACAAGGTTTTTGAACATATTAGTTATTCAATGCGGTCGATAATCTTTATGCAGAAATTTGTTTTACCTGGCTCTAATTCAGGAACTTTTATATTTGAGTTGTTTTATGATTGGTCTTGCAAAATTACTGTGCCGATCGGACTTTCAAACGGAAGCAGAAAAGATGATTATTTAAATGTTTATACAAAACTCGGTTATGACAAAGAAAAAGTCGAGAATTTTCAATTAGCAAGTGGGTCTGATATATTTAATGCTCTGTTTTTTGGAATGTGTCTTTTTGAGAATATTGCAAAGCAATATAAACTGAAAGAGAAAGATTACGCCTTCTGTCTTGAAATTGAAAATGCAGGGGATACTGTTGTTGCTTTTGACGGTGATAAATACAAAGAATATATTGAAAAATATGGTATTCCATATGCACACAAGGAAATTAATAAAGGTAAAATTTCTTTTTTGCGAGATTTCCCTAAAGTAAGTTTCAATGATTTATCATATTCACTGATTGCTGATGACTTGGGTGCTGCTTTTGGTTTCAGAAGTGATTCTGTTTTTGAAATTCTGCAAGACTCCAACAAAAAATATACTTGAATGCACCGCTTGACAACCAAAAAGACTTCTGGATTTAATCTGTCCAGAAGTCCTTTTACTATATGCAATGGTAACTTATTTCATCTTCGATTTCTTTAGAAACAGCTTGTCCTATCGTGAATTTTATAAAAATTAGTGTAAAATGTGGTCAAGTTGTTCTTATGTGGTTGCAGGTATGCCATTTTTGCGAAAATCTCAAAAGTGGCGAAAAGCCAGTAATATCAAGGGTTTTCGGGTCCTCGAAATAGTAGGTTGTTCTTTGGTGGTCGTGGCATCTGCTGCCAAGTCTTCTGTTAAGTCCGCAATGGGATCGCCTTTAACAGCGATTGTAGCAGCAGTCCAAGGCATTCCGGAAGCTGCCGTGGGATATACGCCGGCAGTGTGATCCACAAAATACGGAGCAAAGGCAGAATCCTCAATCTGAGAATCCTTCATATTTCTGGTAAGCTGATGCACGATCGCGCCAACCATTTCCAAATGACCCAGTTCCTCTGTACCGATATCTGTCAGCAGACCCTTCAGCTCATCAAAGGGCATAGAAAAACGCTGGGACAAATAGCGCATAGACGCACCCAATTCACCGTCTGGTCCGCCGTACTGAGATATAATGATGGATGCAAGCCGCGGATTAGGCTTATCGATCTTCACGGGGTACTGCAATTTTTTATCATAAATAAACATTATTATCCCTCCTTGTTAATGGCATATTCCCAAGGCCAGGGATCATCCAGCCACTTATAGTTGCTTTGCTGCACTCTGGAAAAATGGGTCAGCGGACCATATCTTCTTTCATATTCATTCTTAGCTTCAGCATATTGTTTTTGAAGCTGACTGTACAGTTCAAAGGCTTCTGTATCTTCCCGGTGCGTATCCAAATACAAAGCCAGCTCCTGAATGGCAAAACCCATTGCCTGCAGCTCGGTCAGCGGCGTAACAGGCTTTTCGTGCTCATTGACTTTTCCCATAAAGGGTAGATCCAGACCGGAGAATAATGTTCCCCGTATCAAACCTTTCCGCAACTCGTATTTTGGCGCGTTTTCCATTTGGAAAGGTACATAGGGATTAGCCAGCGGTGCCATTGCGGGAAGACGCCCTTGTGTCCCGTTTTGATCGGACTTGTTCACTGTATAACCTCCTGTCATTTTCAGTAAGGAACTGTTGTTCCGTGTCATACTATGCGATATGCAGTCGGTTGGTTCATATCCGGCTTTATATAGCATAGATTGTGACGAGGTGTTGTCCGTGAAAAAATATGCCCTATATTTGGTTCCTGTATATGCTATCGCTTTATTGGGCTTTTTGATTAGTGTACTGATCGGAAATCAGGCGGTGACGGTTATATCTGAAAGTGCAAAACTTGATAACAGACATTGTTTTGTAATTGATGCCGGACACGGTGGTGTAGACGGTGGCGCTGTATCCTGCTCCGGTGCCTACGAAAGCCACATCAATTTACAGATCGCTCTTCGACTTAATGATTTGATGCATTTGTTAGGCTATGACACGATAATGATCCGAACAACGGATATTTCAGTTTATACATCCGGAGATAGTATTGCAGCTAAAAAAGCTTCTGATCTGAAGGAACGCGTTCGTATTGTAAACGAAAAAGAAAACGCAATTTTATTAAGTATTCATCAAAATCATTATTCAGATAGCCGTTATAGCGGCGCTCAGGTATTCTATCCAAAGACACAAGGCAGTGAAGAACTGGCAAAACAGTTACAAACCGGCTTTATAACAACACTGAATACAGGAAGTAACCGGCAAGCAAAGAAAGCTGAGGGGCTATACCTGATGAAAAATATCGAAAAAACAGGTGTTTTGATCGAGTGCGGTTTTTTATCCAATTTTGAAGAAGAAGCTAAACTTCGTAATGCAGATTACCAAAAAAATATTTGCTGCGTAGTCGCATCTGTTTGCAGCTTATACACGCAACAGTTTACTTGACCGGGCAGGGGAGAGATGTTATAATTATAAAAAAGATATAATAGGAGCCTGTGTATTATGGCAAAAACAAAAACCGTGTTTTACTGTACTGCCTGCGGCAATGAAACGGCCAAATGGCAGGGAAGATGTCCTGCCTGCGGTGAATGGAATACAATTGAAGAACATATTGAAAAACCGGCTATTGCCGGAAGAGGAAAAAAAGCACCTGTTGGACAAAGCAGAAAGCCTCAGCCTATTTCTCAGGTGGACTGTGACGCCGAGATCCGTTTTTCCACCGGAATGGGTGAACTTGACCGTGTTTTGGGCGGCGGCGCTGTGGCGGGCTCTCTGGTCCTTGTAGGCGGTGCACCCGGTATTGGTAAATCGACACTTCTTTTACAGATATGCAACAGTCTGTGCAGTGGCCGATCCGTGTTATATATATCCGGTGAGGAAAGTGAACGCCAGTTAAAGCTTCGGGCACAGCGACTCAATGTGGCTCCCGATGGCTTGTATATTCTTTCTGAGACCAGGCTTTCTGATATTCTGGAGGCTGTGGAGGAAATGAACCCGGATATTCTGATCGTTGACTCTATACAGACCCTTTATCAGGAAAATAACGAATCTTCTCCCGGCAGTGTTTCTCAGGTCAAAGACTGTACGATGGCACTGATGCAGCTTTCCAAAAGTCATGGCGTGACCGTTTTTGTGGTTGGTCATATCAATAAAGACGGTAATATTGCAGGACCGAAGGTTCTGGAACATATGGTGGACTGTGTCCTGTACTTTGAAGGTGATCCCAATACATCTTACCGATTGCTGCGTGCAGCCAAAAACCGTTTTGGATCCACCAATGAGATCGGTGTTTTTGATATGGCCGATACGGGGCTTAAGGAGGTTCCAAATCCATCGGCTATGCTGCTGGAAGGTCGTCCGGAGGGCGCTTGCGGAACTTGTGTTGCCTGTGTGATGGAGGGCACACGGCCGGTTTTGGCGGAAGTACAGGCACTGGTTGCCAAAACCACCTTTAACGTGCCCCGGCGAACAGCTGACGGTTTTGATTTTAACCGTGCTGCACTGCTTTTAGCTGTAGCTGAGAAGCGTGGCGGTATGAAGTTGAGTGCCTTTGATGCGTATATCAATATCATCGGCGGTTTAAGATTGGATGAGCCCGGTGCTGACCTACCGGTTGTTTTGGCAGTCGCTTCCTCTTACCGGGATCAGCCGATCAACGATGATTTGGTGGCAATTGGTGAAGTTGGACTGACAGGGGAGATCCGGGCAGTTTCCAATATGTCACAAAGACTCTCAGAAGTTGCAAGATTAGGTTTTACCAAGTGTATTATACCTAAATCCGGTTCTGAAAAGTTAGAAATCCCGAAGAATTTGACTGTTTATAAAGTCAAAAATCTTCAGGAGGCGATTGCTACTGCGCTATGATGGGAGAACTATAATGAAAAAGCTTTTACGAAGGAACATCACAGAGTAAAAGGGGAGGGGACTTTTGTCCCCTCCAATTATTCGTCTTTTGCAAAATCTAACTTAGACAAAGGATTCGCTTCTGCAGCAATTTTAAGTTCTGTATTTTCAATATGTGTATAGATCTGCGTTGTATTCAGGTTTTCGTGACCCAAAACTTCCTGAACCGTTTTTACATCCACACCGCCGGATAGCATCATTGTAGCAGCGGTATGGCGCAGCTTATGGGCAGAAAATTGCGATGCATCCAGTCCTGCCTGCAGTAACGCTTTTTTTACAAGCCGATGTACGGCAGATACACTGATACGGTTATGATCTCTGGAACCAAACAGTGCGCGGTTATCACTTAAAACCATTTTATGTCGCTCCGGCAGATAGGCATCGATGGCCTTACGGCAGGAAGAACCAAAGTAAACAAATCGTTCTTTGTTACCTTTACCGACCACACGGATACGGTCTTCATAAACGTCAGATATGTTCAGACCAACCAATTCACTGCGACGAATACCACAGTTTAGAAAGAGCATCAGTATTGCGTAATCCCGTTTTTCATTAGGACCGGAAACTGACTGCAGCAATGCTTTTGATTCTGCTATTGTTAAGTATTTTGGTAAGCTTTTGCGGAGCTTTGGGTATTCTAAATCTGCCACAGGATTCTCCGTAAGCTGCTTTGTGCGAATGGTCAGGTATTTATAAAAGGATTTGATCGCAGAAAGCTTTCTGGCTCTGGAGGTTGCGGAAATGCCAAATTCAGGAGATAAAGCCTGGGCATTTTGTACACGGTCATTCGCAAGATAAGATAAAAAATCAAAGATCTCAGATGTTGTTATTGACCCTACAAAGGTTACATCCACATCTTTGATCGGGATGACTTCCAAATCCGTATTGACTGGCATATCATTGCGCATCAGTTTGATAAAACGCAGAAACATCCGTAAATCCAGGTAGTATTCACTGATGGTACGCTGCGATTGGTTTTTAATATTTTCGTGATATGCCAAAAAATCTCTCAGAATTTGAGGGCAATCGTTATATTTCTGCATAAAAATACCTCCAAATGTTAGGAAATTTAGTATATTATAATCTATACTTCGAATTGCGAACAAATGAGTGAATTTGTTCAAATAATAGTGTCAAACAAATATACAAATAAGATTAAATCCATAATACTGATGTAAAAATGATCGTCATAAACCATCATTGCGGTAATTATATAAGGTAAGTAAAGGCAGTAAGCTCGTCGCAGGAACCTTTATAATATAACACATTGTACAAACTGAGGAAAACACTGTCAAGGCTATAAATGGATACCTTAAACCGTCTCTGTATTAATAGTATATCATAAAACCGCTTCGAACGCAACAAAATTTTTATTTTGTTGCGTTGGTGACAAAGCAAAATATTCAGCCGGTGACCAATGCCACCAACTGTCTATCCTGCCCCCTGTTCCGCTCACCGGTACCGGCAACAAAATAATGGTTGTTGTTTCGTTGGCGCTGCTGCCCCCCTTTCCGTAACGCCTGTATTTCTACAGTACACTATAAGCCCCGGTTTGTCAACCGTAAATTCAAACTGCCTTTCTACCGGCAGACGGTCTACGCCTTTTGGATTTGCTTTCCAGCTGCCGATCTGCCATAGCATAGATCATTGTCACAGATGTGCTGCTATGGTTCAAAGCCCGGCGTACCTTTTCAATATCTCCGTACTTGTTCAAGAGGTCTACAGCATACACTTTTCGGGCAGAATGTGGTGCCACATTCTGCTTTAACCGAAAGGCGTCCGCAGCCCTCTTTACATCCTTCCAAACAGCTTGCCGTGTCCTGTGTTTTTTCGGGTCTACGCCCTCAAAAACCCAGTATTGACCGGCGTTATTTTTCAGGTCATTCAGCAGTGGCTGTGGTAAACCAATCTGACGCCGTTTTCCGGTCTTACCCTCAGTAATCCAAAACCGGGATGCCAGCTGATCAGTGCGCAAGTTCAGCACATCCCCTACCCTCAAGCCGGTATGCAGTGCCACACGCATTACCAGAGCATTGCCCGGCGTGAGCACCGAAAGAACATTGTCAATTTCCCTCTGCAATAAATATTCCGTTTTCATCATCAACCCTCATTTCGTCAATATCCGTAGTGTCAACCGTGCCGGTGGTGCTATTAAGTATAGCTACCAGTAGATTGTTTTCCTCAGCAGCAGACTGCTGCTGATCATATCGCAGCAGAAGTTCTGCTGCTTTCAGCTTATCGTGAAATACCACCTTTACCCCGGTGGTATTTCGCTCTATTCTTGCCACTGCTCCCCTACTCTTTGCCGGTATTTGGTCAAGGTTCTTGAGTTCCAATTTTCCGTCATTCCAAATCAGCAATTCCAGTGGATTTGCAAGAACGATCTTCCTCAGTTCTGCAAGGATTTTTTTCATTTATTCACCCCCTTTTTGTACTTGATCACGAACGCCGTTCGCAACGGCTATTTGTTTTCCCGGCGGGGAAAACAAAAACGCCTGTTCCGGGAACATCTGCATCAGGTCTGATGCAGAAATTTCCACATATTCCACAGATGGTTCAACAAGAGCACCGCCGGAATAATACCACCTTCCAGCGGGCTTTTCGCCCTGTTTTCCCACATATTTGCAAACATACCCGACAGCTTTTTGATAATCGTCATACAGTTCGATTGCAGTAGTAAAGCCCAGCGACCACTGAGGAAGATTAAAGATTTTGTGCCCCTGTTTGTCGGTGTGTCCGCTGTCCACAATCTCCAAACAGTCATTGAAAAAGCCGTGGAAATGAATTCCGCCTTTCTTGTGCCGTTCCGGCACAAGAATGTACTTGAGCCCACGCCTTTGCACCATATTGGAGCACCAGGCGTTAAGCTTTTTCACAACGGCTTCGCCATCGTGACTATCCACCTTTGATGGGTCAAGGGTCAAAGTCACGAACCACCGGAAATCATTCGCCAAAGCAAGACGGCGAAGTTTTGATCTTGCCCGGCGCATAGATCGTTCTAAATCTTCGCTTTTCGGCTCAGATTTTTCACGATCAGCTTTTTCCGGGGGTACTTTTTTGGGATGGGAAAAATCTTCCGATGTTTCCCATCCGGGATCCCCGAAAATGGGCTCAGAAGATGCGACAATATCCTTTACCCCACAGGGGTAAGAAATGATTTTTGCATAGTGTTTCACACTCTGCAATTGTGTCCGATAGATCGGACACTTTTCTTTGGTGGACATCATACCCAGTCAGCACTGATGGAATAATGTCCGAATATCAAGTAATAGGGAGTGCCTACCAAAGGCGCTCGCAGCCACAGGGCAAGTATGCCCTGTGCTCTGCTCGCGATAAGACGCTAACGCTTTATTTTGGTGCACACCGTGTGCGGGTCCCACCCCGCACAGGGGATACAATGTAACGCCCTAAAAGCTCGCCCGGCTCGCACGCCTTCGGCGGCTACGCCCCTGCTCGCTGTGGGTCACTGCTTAGGGGCTAACGCCCCCAATCAGTGCCCCACTATGTCAGATGTATGCACGCCTATTTTTGCCCTGCTGGGCGGCTGAGCCGCCCAGCAGACCAAAAATTTTTATCCACACGATTTGCCGCAGCGGGCGGCAAATCGGCGGGGCGTGCCCGCCTGCCCGGTTTGCCCTCTGGCAGCCCCTTGCCCCATACGCTACCACAGGGTGTCAAGGGTCAAGCCGAGCTGCTACGCAGCCCTTGACACCCTGTGGTCGTGCATCCTGCACAGGGGCAATTCCCCAGCCGCCGGGCATCTGTCCCCTTGTTCCCTGTGACGCACGCAGTTGCGTGCTGTCCGCTCCGCCCTTTGGTGCGGTAGCCCCTCTCGGAAGCCCGGGCAGGCTCCAGCGGGTGGGCGCAGGAGTGCCCGCCAAGGCGGGCACTTTTTCCCGCGCGCGCCCACCCGCTTCACTTTTGTTTTTGGGTGCCGGTATTCGGTAGGTTCTCCCCTGCGCCCCTCCCGTCCCCGCCGCCCCCGCTGGGGGCTCCGGGGATGCACGGAGCTGGTTCCCAGGGGTTTGCGAACCCCCGCAGCCGTTCCGGCAGCGGCTCCCCCGGAGAGCCCGGTTCGTTACGCCGTCCCTGTCCAGCCTTGCGCTCTTTCATTATGCTGCAGCCGTCAAGATCAAGCCTTCGGCGCACCATTGTAATGGTGCGATCTTGACAGCTGCAAAAGAGTTGCACGCAAGGCTTGACACTTCCGAGCATCTGTGCTACAATCTCAGTGCGGAGCTGGTTCCGGGCGCGTTTGCGCTCCTTCCCCGAAAGGGGAAGGACACGGATCAGTCAAAGAACCTCGACCCCTTGGGTCGGGGTTCTTTTTTTGCAGGCTGCACCGCAAAAATCACAGATCAGGCAGTAAAACGGCTGCGCCGTTTTTTGCTGCGCTGTAGCCCCGATCTCCGGGCGTTTGACAGTCCCAAAAAAGTAAACCGCATCCCAAAGCCCGCAGCCTGAGCGGATTTTTTACTTGATATTCGAACAAAAAACCAGCGGGTGACCCGCTGGTTTTTGTCTGCTCCGCAGCAAACCGGGTACCCACTACAGGCGCCCCATCGACCACCCCAACGCAACAAAACCTCTGTCATTTTGTTGCGTTGGTGACAAAGCAAAATATTCAGCCGGTGACCAATGCCACCAA
>CAZLLC010000054.1:0-10952 GCA_964560245.1 uncultured Oscillospiraceae bacterium
CCCACCGGCTATAATACCAATACCCTTTCCGGTTTTACGGCTACAGAGGCACGAAACGGCAATCTGTACCGCTGTATTATTACGGACGGTAGCGGCAATACCGTCACTTCCAACGAGGTAAAGCTGAATACCACGGATTTTACGATCTACCGGCAGCCCAGCAATGTCTGGGGCGTTTTGGGTGATGAAGTCAGCTTCTCCGTCCGGACTTACAGTACTACAAGTGTTACCTATCAGTGGCAATACAGCTACGATGGCGGTGTAAATTGGCACAATTCCAGCGCAAGCGGCAATACCACAAACACACTGACCGGGCTGACGATTAACGATGCCCGTTTGGGTTACCGTTACCGCTGTGTTGTTACCAATGAAAATGGCGTTTCCATCACTTCCAATGAAGTGCGGATGCGGCTGAAAACCGACACCTGGCAGCATACCTATGATGCCAACGGTATGCGCACCCAGCGGACGGATGGCTATACCACCTATAAGTACATCTACAACGGCAGCAGCCTGAGACGGATGACCGTGGGCGACGATGTGCTGACCTTTGGCTACGATGCCAGCGGAAAGCCTATGTATGTCCAGTGGAGCGGCGCCCGGTACTTCTATTTGACCAACATCCAGGGCGATGTGGTTGGACTTCTCGACAGCAGCGGCAATGTAGTTGTGACCTATGCCTACGACGCCTGGGGCAATATCCTGTCCGTTGACGGCAGCCGTGCAGACAATTTAGGCAGATTAAATCCGCTGAGATACAGAGGCTATGTCTACGATGTGGAGACAGGGCTGTATTATCTGCAATCCCGGTATTATAATCCGGAGATGGGGAGATTTATTAATGCGGATGATATTGCATATTTAGGTGCAGGTGGCTTTGTTAGTTATAACCTGTTTGCATATTGTGAGAATAATCCTGTTAACCGTTTTGATGCATCTGGATGTTTTTCTTTTTATCTTCCTTTTGATTTTTTTGATGAGTGGCTTCATGGTGATGGTGAAGATAAAGATTATAAAAAGGGATCTAGACTAGTTAGAAATTTAAAAAAATCAAAACAAATGCAATCGTATATCGATTCAGCAATTGAAAACTACAAATCTGGACAAACGACTACTTCTGGATATGGGGAGTTCACCGCAGAAGAAGATGGATATGCGTTGTATTTATCAACACAGCATTTTGACTATACGATTACTGTAGCAGAAGAGACTCGCACCGTAGGTATCTGGTTTTGGAAACATAAAGAAAAACGATATACAGCGACTATCACGGTGCACGATACATACAACTTTGATACTTTTAGAGAGTGGAATAGTTTCGGAAACATAATGAATAATCTAGCATATGCGTACCATATTTGGGGAGGAGGAAATGACTTTGAATGGTTTGCCACATACACTTATTCAACTAAATGGACGGATGCTACTTAAAGTGACTATAGTAGCTTTAGTTTTAATTTTGTTTTTAAGTGCTTGCGCAGCTGATTGGTGGGTCGGTGATGGCCGTGGAGATTGGACCATGGACCTGTATGAAGGGTATGGTATAAGCAAGATTAATTCTAATGAAATTCTACTTATTCACAAAGAGAATCCAAATGATTCTGGGGGATCTATTATTATACCAAACTATTTTGTAATAGCATATCAACTGCACGAGCCATATATTTATCTTGAGGGTATCCATACACAGGAGATGTCGGCTTCTAAAGATGAGTTGAACAATATGAAGATAAGTTATTATCTTGTTGATACCACTAGTGGAGAAGTAATTGGACCATTTGAATCTTATAATGATTTTGTAGAATGTTGTAGTTCTATAGAGTTAGAGATTGACGATGAATGGAGAAAGACAAATAAGACAGACTAACTATTAAAAGTCAAGACCCAAATTAATAGCACAGGGGACGGTTCGAAACCACTGAAAAAGTGGGTGTTTTAAGCGATAATTTCGGCAAGTAACGGTACAGATTTTGAGAATTGGGGCAGAAATGCTTCAATTCTCAAAATCAATCGAATAATCTTGCAGTTTAGCTGCTCCCGGTTGTAGCACAGGGGACGGTACGAAACCACTGAAAAAGTCATAATAAAGTAGCAATAAAGCAGCATTTATGGTATAATAGGGGCATCTAGCACAGGGGACGGTTCTCTGTTTTGAGTCGAAAAGTTTGTTAAACACTTCGTTTCTCGGCGTTTCTCCCTGCTTTTGGCAGAAAAAGTACAACAAAAAAATGGACAAGGGTAGTGTTTCTGCCCTTGTCCAAAAGTAAAAAACCTTAGCACAGGGGACGGTTCTCTGTTTTGAGTCGAAAATGTTTTGATTTTTGCTTGTTTTGATTATTTTTGCTTATTTAAAAGCAAAAAAATTCAGAAATTCAAGTAAGACAGGGGACGGTTTGCGTGAACCCTAACGAAAAGTTGCGAAAAAAGGCGCAATAAGGGTATAACCGCAAAAACTCGGCTTTTAAAATTCGGTTTTCGCCAGTTTTATTCTGCTGCTTTCACAGCGTAATTGGGATCGTTGTATTCTTCCCTACATAGGGCAAAAAATCCGCCGGAAATTTCCGGCGGATTTTTTATAAACCAAGATCTTCTCCAACGAGAATAAACTTTATGCGTCCAACGGGACGGCAATGGCGGGTGATGACGATCTGATTACAGATGCACTGCTCGCTTTTACAGTCGGCACACATACCGGTGACGGTACAGGGATTATTCAGGGAAAACCGCTGCTGATTGGCAGGAGCGGCAACCGTTCTTGCCCGGTGCATCGCCCCGTCAAGATCGTCCTCCACCTTATTCATACCGGCAATCACCAGCACTGTGTCAGGACCGTAAATAATAGCAGCAACCCGGTTGCCTGTGCCATCAATATTAACCATCTGTCCATCCATAGAAATGGCATTGGCACCGGTGAGAAACACGTCACTTGTAAGGATCTCTTTTTGTATTTTTGTCCGCTCCTCCGGTGATCGCGCAGTATCCCGATCTATTGCCTGATATTTATCGCTTTTAACTGCATCCAGCAAACCGATCTGCTGGGCGCTCATAGCGCCGCCCCAGCCGATAGAAGCGCCCTCAGGGATCAGCGAGAGGGCTTTTTCCAATGCCGAAGCTTTATCCGGACAGTAGTATGCATCAAAATGCCGGCTTTTCAAATTTTTTACCAGCACCTCTGCCCTTTTTGCATAATACATTTTTTTAGGATCTGCCATAGTTATTCTCCTTAGTTTTTATCCAGCAGTTTTTCCAGCGCAGCAAGCTGCAGGCAGGTGCAGAATACATCCATTGCCTTTTCCAGTTCTTCCACAGGCGGAAGACTGGGCGCAATACGAATATTGGAATCCAACGGATCAATGCCATAGGGATAGGTCGCTCCGGCAGGTGTCATTTCCACGCCAGCAGATTTGCACAGCTCCAATGCCCGTTTTGCTGTGCCGGGCATTGTATGCAAGCTTACAAAATAACCGCCCCTGGGTTTATTCCAGTGCGCAAAGCCGCAAGGCTGAATATGGCGGTGCAGGGCTTCCAAAACCACAAGGAATTTCGGTGCCATAATCTTGGCGTGCTCAGCCATAATCTCAATGGTATGAGCCTTATCCTTCAAAAACAGTACGTGACGAAGCTGATTGAGCTTATCATTAGAGATCATCTGATTACTGAACAGCTTCGAAAAATAAGCAATATTTGCCTCGGATGCCGCCAAAACAGATATGCCGCTTCCGGCAAATGTGATCTTGGATGTGGAAGCAAATTCATAGACCATATCCGGGTTTCCTGCCTGCGCACAAATGCTGATCATATCCGGGAAAGGCACATAGGGACCCTGAAATTCGTGAACACAATATGCGTTATCCCACATAATCGCAAAGTCCGGGGCAGCAGGATGCAAATTGGCCATCCGGTGGATGGTTTCATCAGAATAGATAATGCCGTCAGGATTGGAGTACTTGGGCACACACCAGATACCCTTGACCTGCGGATCGCAGACATATTCCTCCACCTGATCCATATCCGGTCCATCCGGTGTCATATCCACAGTGATCAGCTCTGCCCCAAAAAACTCCGTGATCCGAAAATGCCGGTCATAGCCGGGACTGGGACACAGGAATTTAACCGTCTGCTCCTTACACCAGGGCTTGGGACTGTGCAGTAAGCCGTGGGTATAGGCACGGGAGATCACATCAAACATCATATTCAGGCTGGACGCACTGCCAACAAAGGTCTGCTCCGGCTTGCAATCCAAAACATCTGCCCAATATACTCTTGCGCAGCGGATACCGGCAAGCTCTCCATAGTTTCGGGTATCCACACCGTCAACAACACACGCATCGGCATTATCAAGGATCCGAAGCAATCCTTCAGAAAGATCAAGCTGCTGCTTTGCAGGCTTTCCACGGGCCATATTTAGTGACAGATTCTGTGCTTTACATTTTTCATAGTGAAGCATCTGCTGCTGATATGCCTTTTCCAGCTCTTCTGCGCTCATTTCAGAATACAACGGCATAAAAAACTTCCTTCCATAACTGATAATATACCATTATATTCATTTTCCGTCTTTTTTCAATCAAAATATAATAAATTCTGTGATATTTCTCTTTCAGCTGCCGATCGATCATCAAGGACAATTTCTCCCCATGCAGAATATATCAATATAGGTATCAATATATCATTCACGGGAAAGGAACAGTTGTTATGGATCATTATGTGGGTATTCCGGAGATCTTCGGAAGCGATGTATTCAATCAGGATACGATGCAGCAGCGGCTGACGCCGAAAATATACGATCAATGGAAATGCTGTATTGAAACCGGAACGCCCTTGGAGCTGTCTGCCGCAAACGAGATCGCGGAAGCGATGAAAAACTGGGCGATCGAAAAAGGCGCGACCCACTATACCCATTGGTTTCAGCCTATGACGGGCATTACCGCCGAGAAACACGATGCATTTATCCAGCCTGCAGAAAACGGAAAAGTCATAATGTCCTTTTCCGGGAAAGCCCTTGTCTGCGGCGAACCGGATGCCTCTGCCTTCCCCAGTGGCGGTCTGCGTGCCACCTTTGAAGCAAGAGGCTATACAGCTTGGGATCCCACATCCTTCGCATTTGTTCGGGACGGCAGTCTGTATATTCCCACTTGCTTTCTTTCATACACCGGTGCTGTTTTGGATAAAAAAACGCCGCTGCTTCGTTCTATGGATGAAGTTTCCAAGGAAGCAGTCCGGATCCTGCGGCTGTTTGGTGATTCGCAAACCAAACGGGTCATACCTCTTGTTGGTGCAGAGCAGGAGTATTTTCTACTGCCCAAAAGCATTTATGCTCAACGGAAAGATCTGCGCCTTACCGGGCGAACACTTTTCGGCGCAAATCCCCCTAAAGGTCAGGAATTGGATGATCATTATTTCGCCACGATCCGTAATCGGGTCTCTAATTTTATGAAAGATCTGGACGAACAGCTTTGGCGCTTGGGTATCCTGTCAAAAACAAAGCACAACGAAGCCGCCCCCTGTCAGCATGAGTTGGCACCCATCTATACCGATGCCAATACCGCCTGTGATGCCAATCAGCTGATGATGCAGGTTATGCGAAAATGTGCCGCAAAGCACGACCTGGTCTGCATTTTGCACGAAAAACCATTTCACGGTGTAAACGGATCGGGAAAGCATAACAATTGGTCTTTAGCAACGGATACGGGTAAAAATCTGTTCAGTCCGGGGAAAACGCCCAGTCAAAACGCTCAGTTCCTTGTGTTTTTATCGGCATTCATCAAAGGTGTGGATCAATATCAGGAACTGCTCCGGGCATCGGTTGCCAGTGCAGGGAATGATCTGCGCCTGGGCGCCTGTGAGGCGCCGCCTGCCATTATTTCCATTTACTTGGGTGATGAACTGGAATCCGTTGTCCGCTCGATCATCAGCGGCACCCACTACGAAGATCCGCAAAAAAACACCTTAAGAATCGGTGTAGATGCTATGCAGAACATTCCCAAAGATACCACAGACCGTAACCGCACCTCTCCCCTGGCATTTACCGGCAATAAATTTGAATTCAGAATGTTGGGCTCCTCCCAATCCATCGCCGGACCTAATATCATATTGAATACCATAATGGCTGATGCGCTCAGCGAATTTGCTGATACTTTGGAAAAAGCTGATAATTTCGAAGCTGCTTTGCAAAACCTGATCTGTACCGCACTGACGGAGCATCAGCGGATTCTTTTCAGCGGTAACGGATATTCTGATGATTGGGTCAAAGAAGCTGAAGCACGGGGTTTAAGCAATCTGCAAACGACTGCCGATGCCCTTGCTGCTTACAAAATGCAGAAAAACATTGACCTTGTGACCAGGCACGGCATTTTTACAAAAGAAGAATTCAGGGCCCGGTATGAGATCTATGCCCAGGCATACCGGAAAATGGTTTGTATAGAAGCGCGGACCTGCATAGATATGATTATGCATCAGATCCTGCCGGACAGTATTGCTTACACCAATATGCTGAGCCAAAGCCTGCTGTCTAAAAAACAGCTTGACCTGAGCCCGGAAACGGAACAGGCATTGATCTGTAAGCTTTCCAAGCTGACGGATTCGCTGTATAAAAACTGTGTCCGTTTGGAAGATCAGTTAAAGCAAATTCCCACAGATGCAGAGCACGCGCTGCTATACTGCAAAGAGCTTCGGGAAAATACTATGCATGCTCTGCGCAATGATGCGGATGCTTTGGAAAAATACACCGGCAGTTCCCATTGGTCCTACCCCACCTACAGCCAAATGCTATTTTACTAAAAAATACCGCAGACCAACATCAAATCGGTCTGCGGTATTCATTTATTTACCTGTAGAGCCAAAGCCCTTGGAATCCCGTTCGGTTTCACTCAGGGTTTCCCCTTCAAAAAAGCCGGGGGTCAGTACAGATGTAATCAGTAACTGAGCAATTCGATCGCCACCGGATACGGTCTGACTTTCCGTGCCGTGATTATGCAGAGCTACAATAAACTCTCCTCTGTAGTCAGAATCGATCACGCCTACTTTATTGGCAGGTGCCAATCCCTGCTTGCAGGACAAGCCGCTTCTTGCATAGATAAGGCCTGCGCAGCCAACAGGGATCTCCATGGCAAGGCCTGTGGGGATGTATACAGTTTTGCCGGGATCAATAGTAACCGGCTCATCCAGACAGGCACACAGGTCTGCGCCCGCCGCCTGTGTCGAGGCATAAACAGGCAGAACAGCATTGGGTCTTAACCTTTTTACTTTAATTGGAAGCATCGCAAATTCCTCCGTTATCTGTTGTATTTTTACCAAGCTTTGAGAACCATCTGAAAGACAGCGGCCAAACAATACCGGCAACGATCACGATCAGGAAATACCGGATCATTCTGCCGGGATACTCGCCAAACAGACTTTTCAGCGGACTGCTTAAGCCTTCCTTTACCGCCAGTACCAGCACAAGACCGATAACCAGTTTTATGATCTGTGCCCACCATACAGCCTTCACGGGAAAATGAAGCCATTTTTCATCCACAACATACACAACAAGAAAGCCCATAACAGCACCCAGCAGTGTGTAGGCATTTTTTGTGCCGGACAACAGATTATGCTGATCTACATCCGCCGGAAAAGGATAAAAGGAAATAAAACAAACAAATGCTGCGCATACTGCAGCCATAACGATCAGCGCAACAGGTATAAATTTACCGTCATACTTAAATACCAAAGGACGCAGACCGAATACCAGTACCAGCGCCATAGCAGCACCCACGATCACATCTGCCGGCGTATGGACGCCGATATACATCCGTGAAAAAGGTACTAAAACACAAATGGCGATGCAGACGATCCGAACAGCTTTATTCTTTGTAATAGCCGCAATGCCGCCAAATGTGCCAACAGAGCTTTGGCTGTGTCCGCTGGGGAAGCTGTATCCGCCAGCCCCTTCCCTTGCCTGCTCTAAAATCGTGAAGTTTTCATCCAGCACCCAAGGCCTGGGGACACGGAACCAAAGCTTCATAAACTGATTCAGGGTCGTACCAAGCATACCGATACCCAGCAAATAATAGCTTTTGCGCTTATCTACACACCAAAAAACGATCAGAACAGCCACTAAAAATGCGATCTCGTCCCCAAGATATGTAATCGCCAGCATAAACTCATTCAGAACCGGAATTCGGATTCCTTCCAAAAGCCGTAAAAAATCCATACTGTGTTCCTCCTATTCCTTTTTGGTTATTATACACTTAGTTCGCAAAAATGTAAAGAACCTACATATTTTAAGGATATTGCATTTTTAAAGGAATAGACTATAATAGTAGAAAAAACGAAAGGAAACAGATCTATGATTTTTTACGGTTTTGATATGACCTATATCACCCTGGTGCTGCCTTGTCTGATTTTCGCAATGATCGCCAGCAGCCGGGTAAACAGTACCTTTAAAAAATACGCCGGTCAGATCAGTGCCCGCCGTATTACCGGTGCGCAGGCTGCCCAGCGGGTCCTTTCCGCCAATGGCGTGCGAAACGTCCGGATCGAACGGGTCAGCGGCAATCTGACGGATCATTACGATCCCAAATCCAATGTCATTCGCCTGTCAGACAGTGTTTACGACAATCCTTCTACAGCAGCAATCGGTGTTGCCTGCCACGAGGCAGGTCACGCCGTGCAGTATGCGCAAAACTACGCGCCCATTAAGCTTCGTGCCGCCATTATTCCCGTTACGAATATAGGCTCCAGGTTGGCTATGCCTTTGATCCTTCTGGGAATCGTTTTTAACTTTTTAGGAGAACTGTCCTACACCTTTATCTATCTTGGGATCGCTTGCTTTGGCCTTTCTTTCCTGTTTCAGATCATCACCCTGCCTGTGGAGTTTAACGCCAGCCGTCGGGCATTGCAAAGCATTTCCGACAACGAACTGTTGACCCAAGAGGAACTCAAAGGCGCTCAAAAAACCCTGAATGCCGCCGCTATGACCTATGTAGCAGCAACCGCTGTTGCGCTGGCACAGCTGCTGCGTCTGATTATGCTGTTTGGCAGACGCAGAAATGACTGATAAATGTAATATATTTCCTGTCCCGGTATTGACATTCGGGGCAGGATTTTGTATACTCTGCTTTGTGTGAAAAGTATGAAAAGTAGGAAAGGATGATCGGATTGGCCGTTGGAAAACACATACTGGGCAAAGTCAACGGACGCCGGGTATTCGGCACTGCAAAAGTCGGCGACCGCGGGCAGATCGTGATCCCCAAAGAAGCCCGGGAGCTATTTGATATACGCCCCGGTGATACACTTCTGATCCTTGGTGAAGAAAATAAAGGATTGATCGTTTCCCGTCCGGAGGTGCTGCGGGATCTTGCCGATCAGATATTTGAAACAGGAGAGAAATAAGAATGCAGGAACTGACATATCTGTACCAAAAAATGGGGGTGTCCCCAAAGGTTTATGAATACGGCGAAAAAGCACTGGAAAAGCTGCAGCAGCATTTCGCCGAAATTGATCAAATTGCAGAATACAATCAGGCAAAGGTCCTTTCTGCTATGCAAAAGAACCGGGTTTCCGCTGCCTGCTTTGCCGCAACTACCGGCTACGGCTATGACGATGTAGGCCGTGATAACCTGGAGCGTGTTTACGCCGATGTGTTTCATACCGAAGCCGCACTGGTGCGTCCGCAGATCACCTGCGGCACCCACGCACTGACTGTTGCGCTTTCTGCCAATCTGCTGCCCGGTGATGAGCTACTTTCCCCGGTTGGTCTTCCCTATGATACCCTGCAGGAAGTGATCGGGATCCGGAAAAGCCCCTGCTCTTTGGCAGAGTACGGTGTTAGCTACCGGCAGGTAGATCTTTTAAGTGACGGCAGCTTTGACTATGAGGGCATCCGTAACGCTATCAACGAAAAAACAAAGCTTGTGACCATCCAGCGCTCCAAGGGCTACGCCACCCGTCCCACCTTCTCTGTAAAACAAATCGGTGAGCTGATCAGTTTCTGTAAATCCATCAAGCCTGATATTTTGGTAATGGTGGATAACTGCTACGGTGAATTTGTGGAAGTGATCGAGCCTTCTGACGTAGGCGCGGATATGACCGTTGGTTCTCTGATCAAAAATCCCGGTGGCGGTCTTGCCCCCATCGGCGGCTATATCTGCGGAACGCAGGAGTGCGTCAACCGGTGTGCTTACCGGCTTTCCGCTCCCGGTCTTGGACAGGAAGTGGGTGCCAATTTGGGCTTGATGCCTTCGCTGTATCAGGGCTTCTTCCTTGCCCCCACCGTCACCGCCAGTGCGGAAAAAGGCGCAGTATTTGCCGCCAATCTGTATGAGCCTTTAGGCTTCCGCTGTGTCCCCGGTGCGCAGGAGAGTCGCCACGATATTATTCAAGCCGTGGAGCTGGGCAGTGAGGAAGGTATGATCGCGTTCTGTCAGGGTATTCAGGCTGCTGCGCCTGTGGATTCTTTTGCAACCCCTCTGCCTTGGGAGATGCCCGGCTATAACGATAAGGTCATTATGGCTGCCGGTGCTTTCGTGCAGGGCCCTTCCATCGAGCTGTCTGCTGACGGTCCCATCCGTCCGCCTTACGCCGTATATTTCCAGGGCGGTCTTACCTGGTATCACGCAAAATTGGGTATTCTGATGAGCCTGCAAAAAATGGTCGATGCCAATCTAATAAAAATTTAAGGAGGAACATATTATGTCTTGGTTATTCTTTTCCATGGCTACCGCTCTTTTATGGGGTGCTGCAGAACTGTTTTATAAAAAAGGTGCCCTGCCCAACGAAAAATATTCCCATCTGAAGATCTGCGTCTGGGTCGGCGTAGTTATGGGTGCCCATGCCATCTTCACCCTGCTGACCCAGGATATCGGCTATAACCCCATCAACCTGCTGGTCTACGCCCCCGTTTCCCTGTTCTACATCATTTCTATGGCGTTCTCCTATTTCGGTATGCGGTTTTTGGAGGAATCCATTTCTGACCC
>CAZLLC010000055.1:0-10451 GCA_964560245.1 uncultured Oscillospiraceae bacterium
TTCCATTTGTTTTAAGGCATCCGCAAGGCTCGTGAAATCGGATTGGTCACCAAGGGAATTCAGAAGATACAGGGTGCGCTGTGTATTCTCAAAGGTTGTAAGCGCAGATTGGGTTTCCTGTTGAAGCGTGGCATTGAAAGATGTGGTGATCATCAGAGTACCGCCAATACCGAAAGATAGAGCAATCAGTAAGGATATCGTTATGATAAGCTTCAGACGGTAACTCATACGCTATCCCTCCAGCCGGTAGCCCATACCATAGACCGGCTTGATCCGGTCTTCCCAGCCAACCTTTTTCTTCATCCGCTGGATGTGCAGCTCTACGGTACGGGTGCTGTCCGGATACTCACCGCCCCAGACTCTTTCGTAAATGGTCAGCTTAGACAGCACCACGCCGACGTTTTGCGCAAAGAGAAGAAGTAACTCGTACTCTTTCCGGGTAAGAACCACTTCGCCCCCATTGCGACGGACCTGCATGGAGAGCGTGTTGATCTCCAGATCGCCGATTTGGATGCAGGTCTGCAGCTTGCCGTGTCGGCGAAGAACGCCATCCACCCGGGCAAGCAGCTCCAATACATCGAAGGGCTTGACCATATAGTCCTCTGCTCCCATCCGCAGTCCCTTTACGCGGTCTGCTACCGCGTTCTTTGCAGTGAGGAAAATGACAGGGATACCTGTGGATCGTATGTAGTCCATTAACTCAAAGCCGTCGATACCGGGAAGCATAATGTCCAGCAGAATCAGATCAAAGGTCTCTTTTTCAATTAAGTTGGCAGCCTGAATGCCATCATAAGCACCGATGCACTGATATCCGGAACGGTTCAGTGTCAGTTTCAAAAGCTCCACAATGGGCTTCTCATCATCTACAGCAAGAATTCGTATCATAGAGCATCCTCCTTTGTCTGTAGGAAAAGTATAGCACAAATGCATCACGATTGCATCATACTTGTTTGCGGCTATGGTATTGACTTCCAAAATATGTGTCATCCTGAGGAGCATAGCGACGAAGGATCTTCGCAGTGAAGTGCTGCTTAGCAGCATCGATAATGCGTAGATTCTTCGCTGACGCTCAGAATGACACCTCTTTCGAAAGCGCGCAGACATCGTAAGGCTGTGACTGAAAGGGAGAATCTACCCATTGTGTGCAAAAAAGACCGTGGACAAGCAGATTTTTTTATGATACTATTATAATAGAGGAGGAATGCGAAATGAAAAAATGGATTTCTATGCTGCTGGCAGTTATGATGCTGCTTTGCGCATTCACCGGCTGCGGCAATAATAACAATAACACAGAGGATACTGCCTGGCAGACCCATATTCAGTACACCCAGGATCAGGCAATGGTGGACGGTTTCTACGCCATTTTGGACGAGGCGGAGCAAATTGCCACTGCAGGTCAGGATCTGGAGGGGGCTGAGGAGGCCTTCGACCGCCTGGATGAGGCTTATATGGAGCTGATCGATCAGGAGTATATCGCCTATATTCTTTACTGTGTGGATCAGTCTGACGAGGATGGAAAAAAACGGTATCTGGACAGTGTGGATATTGTGGTTCAGGCAGAAGCGGACTATAATGCGATGGCACGCCGTTTGCACGAATCCGGCTCTCCTGCGTGGGATACCCTGTTTGGGGATTGGACGGAGGATGAGATCAACCGTGTTCTGAAGCACACTGAAGAAGTGGCGCAGCTGGAAGCCCGCAATGCCCAGCTGACCCTTCAGTTCCGGGAGCTGGACAGCGCAAGCTGGGTCACGGATATGATCCCGATCTACAACGAAATGGTGACAAATAACAACCGAATCGCTGAGATCTACGGCTTCGAAAACTACTATGAATATGCCTTTGAAATGGTATATTTCCGGGATTACGGTGCTCAGGAGCTGCAGAAGCTGCGGACTTACACTGCTCAGTATATGCCCCAGATCTGCATCAATGTAACGAGTGCTTACAACGCCGCTTACGGTGCGTTCAGCAATGCTGAGAAAAATACCGTTAATTCCCTGATGAAAACAAACTATGAAAAGCTCAGCAGAGATTATGTGCAGATGTATATTGAATCCATTCCTCAGTCTTCTCAGGAAGTGATGAACGATATGTTCCAGCGTGACCGTTGTGTGTTTGCCGGTGGCGAGGAGTCCTATTCCGGTGCCTTTACCACCTGGATCGACGGAGAAGCCTTCTGCTACTTTGGACCGGGCTACCGCAATTCCGAAACAGTGATCCACGAACTGGGTCATTATTACGGCGCCGGTTTCGTATCGCCCTGGAGTATGCCGGTGGATCTGTGCGAGACCCAATCTCAGGGCAATGAATGGCTGTTCGTGAACTTTATGAAGGACCAGCTTAACAGCAAAATGTTTGAAGCCTTCGAAAACTACAAGATGGCATCGGATACCGCTTACATCATTGGCTATGTGATGGTGGATGAATTTGAGGAGCGGGTCTACAGCCACGAAAATGCCGGCAATCTGACGGTGGAAGAGTACAATGCCATTATGGCAGAAGTGGCAGAGCCCTACGGCGGCATTGACTACATCAGCAACAACATCATCGACATTCAGACCTACTGGAAGCAGGTGGTGGTGGAAAGCCCGCTGTACTATGTGAGCTATGCGGTGTCTGCGATGGCATCCATCGACCTGTATGCCGTATCCCAGCAGGATCCGGAGCAGGCCTGGAGCATCTACACCAGGCTGATCCAGGAGGCTGACGAAGAAAAGGGTTTCCTGGGCAACATTCAGCAGGCAGGACTGACCGGTCCTTTTGAGGAAACGGTATATCAGTATTTGGCAGAAAAATACGCAAATTAACCGGAAAAAAGAAAAATAGTATTTGACAAACGGGGCGAAAGCCTATATAATATCAAGGCGTGATTGTTAGGAAGGGGGATACTATGCTGTTTGGACTATCCAAGATCATCGACAGTCCCGGCGCATCGGTTTCCTTTTCCGTCAGCGTTGATCTGAGCGATCTTCTGTATGGCACAAGTTATCCGGTGTCCGAGCCGGTGCTTGCCAGCGGCAGTGTGCGCAACACGGCAGGCGTTTTGGTGATGAAGGGGGAGCTTTCCACCTGTATCCACGGCGTTTGCGACCGCTGCGCTTCCGACTTTACCCGGGAAGTGAAGCTTCCTATCGATGTGGTATTGGTTCGGGAGCTTGCCAATGAAGACAGCGAGGATGAGTGGGTATTTCCACTGATAGAAGACAGCGCGGATCTGGAAGATATTGTTCGGACGGTGTTCGTCCTGAATATGGACTCCAAGCTTTTGTGTAAGCCGGATTGCAAGGGAATGTGCTGCAGATGCGGTCGCAACCTGAATGAAGGCCCCTGCTCCTGCGAGAAGGAGCTTGACCCGCGTTTTGCTGCTTTACGGCAGCTTCTCGACAAGTAAGTAAAAGAAATGCTGTTAAAGCAGTTTGACCAAGGAGGTGTCATCCATGGCTGTTCCTAAGTGTAAAGTGTCCAAGGCCCGTCGTGATAAGCGTCGTGGCGGCAACTGGAAGCTGTCTGCTCCCAGCGTAGCAGTTTGCTCCAAGTGCGGTGAGCCCGTTATGCCTCACAGAGCTTGCAAAGCCTGCGGCAACTACAATGGCCGTCAGGTCCTGGCTGCCAAGGCTGACTAAGGCTGGAAAAAAGCGAAAGCGAAGCGGAAGGTTCTGTGCCTTCCGCTTTTTTCCTTTCTGTAAAACTTGTATGAATAGACGGATTTCCCGTTGATTTACGGATAAAAATATGTAATAATAGGAAGCAATAAAGAGAGGAGAGGATATTATGGCAAAGCCTCTGGTAGCGATCGTTGGACGGCCTAATGTGGGCAAGTCTATGCTGTTTAATAAGCTGACCGGCCACCGTACTTCCATTGTGGAGGATACCCCCGGTGTCACCCGTGACCGGATCTACGGCGACTGTGAGTGGTGCGGCAGAAGCTTTTCTTTGGTGGATACCGGCGGTATCGAACCGGGAACGGAAAACGATATGCTGAAGTTTATGCGCCGTCAGGCGGAGATCGGCATTGAGCTTGCCGATTGTATTGTGATGGTCACAGATGTGCGTTCCGGCGTTACGGCTGCCGATGCCGATGTGGCGACGATGCTCCGCAAATCCGGTAAGCCGGTGGCGGTTGCGGTGAATAAGTGTGATTCCATCGGCCCGATCAACCCGGATATCTATGAATTTTACGGTCTGGGTATTGGGGATCTGTTTGAAGTATCTGCTCTGCACGGTCACGGAACCGGCGATCTGCTGGACTGGTGTCTGGAGCAATTCCCGGAGGAAGAGCCGGAGGAAGAGGAATCTGATATTATCAAGGTTGCCATCGTTGGTAAGCCCAATGTGGGCAAATCCAGTCTGCTCAACCGGATACTGGGTGAAGAACGGGTGATCGTGTCCAATGTGGCAGGTACGACCCGGGATGCCATCGACTCGGCATTTGAAAATGAAACGGGTAAATATTGCTTTATCGACACTGCCGGTATGCGCCGCAAGAGCAAGGTGGACGATATGATCGAGCGGTATTCCAATATGCGTACCATCAACGCCATTGAGCGCAGTGATGTATGTCTGATCCTGATCGATGCCAACGACGGCGTGACAGAGCAGGATACCAAAATTGCCGGTCTTGTCCACGAAGCCGGCAAGGCGGCCATTATCGTGGTCAACAAATGGGATGCGGTGGAGGACAAGGAAACCAATACTATGAGGGACAAGGAGCTGGGCGTCCGTCAGGGTCTGAGCTATATGACCTATGCGCCTGTGGTATTTATTTCTGCCCTCACAGGCTCCCGTGTGGACAAGCTGTATCAGGTCATTCAGGATGTGCATAAGCAGAATACCAGCCGGATCACCACCGGTGCGCTCAACAGTATTCTGGCTGATGCCACATCCCGCGTACAGCCTCCTTCCGACAAGGGTCGGCGGCTGAAGATCTACTATATGACCCAGGCGGGTACTAAGCCGCCCCATTTTGTGATTTTCTGCAACGATGCCCGGCTGTTCCATTTCTCGTATCAGCGGTATTTGGAAAATCAGATCCGGGAGGTATTCGGTCTGCAGGGCACACCTGTTCGTATTACTATTCGTCAAAAGGGCGATAAGGAGGACTAAGCAATGTGGCTTTCCCTGATGATCGGCATTATTGTCAGCTATTTGCTGGGCAATGCCAATGGCGCGGTATGCGTTTCCGCGCTGATGCGTGACGATGTACGCAATCACGGCAGCGGCAATGCCGGTCTGACTAATTTTATCCGCAGCTACGGTACAAGCCGGGCGTTGCTGGTGATCCTGATCGACGGACTGAAGGCTGTTTTGGCCTGCCTGATCACAGGATTGCTGCTGAAGCCCTACGGCTATTATCTGGAAGGAATGCTTTTAGGCGGCGCGGCTGTGATGCTGGGTCACGTTTTCCCTGTGTTTTTAGGCTTTCGTGGCGGCAAGGGCATCCTCAGCGGGCTGTTTATTGCCCTGACAGCGGATTGGCGTGTGGCGCTGCTGATCCTTGCGGTTTTTTTGATCGTGTATTTTCTGACCCGTTATGTGTCGCTGAGCTCTGTGCTGGCAGCAACAGCTTTTGCTGTCGGTTTCTGCGTTTTTTACAGCGGCAATGCGGTGGTGATGGCCTCCGGTATTTTTATGGCGGCTCTGACTGTCTTTATGCACAGAAGCAATATCAAAAGACTGGTTGCGGGAACAGAATCGAAAACAGATTTATTTGCAAAGGGTAAGAAGCAATGAAAACTGCGGTAATCGGCAGCGGCGGCTGGGGCACGGCTTTAGCGATCGCGCTGCATCGAAATGGGCACAGCACAGTGCTGTGGTCCCATAACAGCCAAAAGGCAAAGCAGGTGGAGGAAAACCGGGAAAATCCAATGCTGCCCGGCATCCGGCTTCCTGACGGGCTGACTGTTACCGGTGATGACCGGTGTGTGGAGGGCTGCCGGCTGGTGGTCATTGCCAGTCCGTCTGTGCACATCCGGTCTGTGTGCCGGCGTGTTGCGCCTTATTTGGATGAAGATGCGGTAATGGTCTGTGTGACCAAGGGTATCGAACAGGATACTTTTTTAAGAATGAGCCAAATTGTGGAACAGGAGACCGGACACCCGGTGGTAGCACTGACCGGACCCAGCCACGCCGAGGAGGTGGCACGGCAAGTACCTACCGGCTGTTTGGCTGCGTGTGCCGATAAGGCACTGGCGGAAATGGTACAGGACGCCTTTATGTCCGATACCTTCCGCATTTATACCAGTTCCGATACGGTGGGCGCTGAATTGGGCGGTGCGTTGAAAAATGTCATCGCTTTGTGCGCCGGTGTTATTGACGGACTGGGTTATGGGGATAATACATTGGCAATGCTGATGACGAGAGGCTTATCGGAAGTGGCCCGGCTGGGTGTGGCAATGGGTGCCAGCAAGGAGACCTTTGCCGGTCTTGCCGGTATAGGCGACTTGATCGTAACCTGTACTTCCCAACATTCCAGAAACCGCCGTGCAGGCGTTTTGCTGGGACAGGGAATGACACCGAAGCAGGCGCTTCAGGCTGTCGGCGCGGCGGTGGAAGGCTACTATGCGGCAGCTTCCGTCCGTGCTTTGGCACAGAAGACAGGGGTTGAAATGCCCATCGTAGAGGCGGCCTATCAGGTGCTTTATCAGGACACCCACCCGGAAAAGGTGGTACACGACCTGCTGAACCGTCAGCGCAGACCGGAATCTGAGGAAACCGGCTGGCTGTAAATTGAGCCCCTTGTAGAAACGCTGTACGCAGGCTCTATGTGGGGAGCCTGCGTATTTTTTTACTGCAGAAAGGATGAACCAAATGCTTGAACTGATCAATATCCACAAAAATTACTCCGCGGGGGAAAACCAGGTGCGTGCTCTGCGGGGCATCGACCTGCAGTTCCGGAAAAATGAATTTGTATCCATTTTAGGTCCCTCCGGCTGCGGCAAGACGACAATGCTCAATATCATCGGCGGTCTGGACCAGTACAGCCAGGGCGACCTGATCATTGACGGTGTTTCCACCAAAAACTACGGTGACCGGGATTGGGATACCTATCGCAACCATTCCATCGGCTTCGTGTTCCAAAGCTACAACCTGATCCCCCATCAGTCGGTGCTTGCCAATGTGGAAATGGCGCTGACCCTTTCCGGTGTGGGACGCAGAGAACGCAGAGAGCGGGCAAAAAAGGTCTTAGAGCAGGTGGGTCTTGGCGACCAACTGCGGAAAAAGCCCAGTGAGATGTCCGGCGGTCAGATGCAGCGTGTGGCTATTGCCCGGGCGCTGGTCAACAACCCGGACATCATTTTGGCAGACGAGCCCACCGGCGCGCTGGATACGGAAACCAGTGTGCAGGTTATGGAACTGTTGAAGGGAATCGCCAAGGATCGTTTGGTCATTATGGTCACCCACAACCCGGAGCTGGCGGAAACTTATTCCACCCGGATCATTCGGATGCTGGACGGCAAGATCACCGGCGATACGATGCCCTTTACTGAGGATGAACGGCTGGAGCTGATGCTGAACCGGAAAACCGGCAAACAGAAAAAGGTCCGCAAGCCATCAATGTCTTTGGGCACGTCTTTTAGTCTGTCGCTGAAGAACCTGATCACCAAAAAGGGCAGAACGGTGCTGACCTCCTTTGCCGGTTCTATTGGCATTATCGGCATCGCCCTGATCTATGCGGTATCCCAGGGTGCCACTGCTTACATCAACACGGTGCAGGAAGAAACACTGGCATCCTATCCGTTGACCTTGCAGGCTACCACTGTGGATATGTCCACCCTGATGCAGACCTTTATGGGTCAGGCGCGGGAGGAGGAGATTTCCCACGAGTTAGATGGCGTGTACTCTCAGTCTGTGATGTTTGAGATGATCAATGCCCTGAATAATATAGAGTCCACGGAAAACGACCTGACCACCTTTAAAGCAAAGGTGGAGCAGGAGCTTAAAGACCCGGAAAGTATGCTGTATAAAACAATGAGCGGTGTGCAGTATACCTATGATCTGGATCTTTTAGTCTATACCAAGTCTGTGGACGGCAACATCATCTATTCGGATACCCAGTCTATGATGATGGATGCCATGGCCAAAAATTTTGGTACGGATATGTCCAATATGCTTTCAATGCAGGATCAAATGAGCGAATCTATGGGTATGCCTATGGCAAGCGCCGGTATGAACCTGTGGACAGAAATGCTCTCCGGCAAGGATGGTAGCCTGATCAGCCCCCTGATCACCAGCCAGTACGATCTGGTGACCGGTCAGTGGCCCAGCAGCTACGATGAAGTGGTGCTGGTGGTGGATGCAAACTATGAGCTGGACGATCTGACACTGTATGCCCTGGGTCTTAAGAGCCAGGAGGAGATCGATCAGGTTTTTGAAGCGGTTGCAAACGGCGGTGAGATCGATACCACCCAGCAGAAGTGGACCTTTGAAGAAATAATGGATATGGAATTTAAGGTGATCCTGAATTCCGATTGCTATGTTTTTGACGAAGCCGCAGGCATTTATACGGATCTGCGTGATACCGATGCAGGTATGCGTTATCTGTACGATGAAGCCACCCGGCTGAAGGTGGTGGGCATTATTGCCCCCGATCCCGATGCCACCTCCACAATGCTCACCGGCTCTATTGCCTACACCAGGGAGCTGACGGAGTATGTGGTCGAAAAATCTGATGCCTCCGATGCTATTTCCTATCAGCTTGAAAACGAAAAGACCGATATTTTCACCGGCTTGCCCTTTAAGGACGAAGGCTCTATGACCGATAGCGAAAAGGAAACGGCATTCCGTGAATATCTGCAGGAGCTGACGGAAAGTGAAAAAGCGCAGGTCTATGTGGAGATTATGAGCATTCCCTCTCAGGAGCAGCTGGACGCGGCGGTGGAAAATGCCCTGAGCAGTACGGACCGTGCAGCCATCGAACAGATCCTGATCCAGGCGACCGGTCAGCAGATGAGCGTGGATATATCTGAGGTGGAGCGCTATATCGGGGGAATGACCGATGAGGAGCTGAATACGCTTTACAGTGAAATGGTCATTATGCAGGTGCAGGCGCAGACGGCAGCGGCGGTGCAGCAGCAGCTTGCCGAGGTGCCGGAAGCTCAGCTGGTGCTGATGCTGGATGAGCAGGCAAAGCAATTCACCGTGCAGCAATGCGCCCGGTATTATGATGAGATCATCGAATTCTCCGAAAGCACCCTGGAGGACAATCTGAAAACATTGGGCTATGTGGATTTGGATGCTCCGGCTACAATGAATCTGTACGCCTCCAGCTTTGCCAACAAGGAGATCATTGAAGATTTTATTGCGGAGTATAATGATACCGTGGAGGATTTGAAGCAGATCCGCTATACGGATTATGTGGGACTGATGATGTCCGGTATCACCACCATCATCAATGCCATCACCTATATTCTCATTGCGTTCGTGGCGATCTCACTGGTGGTTTCGTCCATTATGATCGGCGTGATCACACTGATCTCCGTTCAGGAACGGACGAAAGAGATCGGAATCTTGCGTGCCATCGGCGCGTCTAAGAAAAATGTGTCCAGTATGTTTAATGCGGAAACGGTCATTATCGGCTTCACTTCCGGTGTGCTGGGCGTTGCGATGACCTGGCTGCTGTGCATTCCGGTCAATGCCATTGTGCAGACGCTTACCGGCATTTCCAGCCTGAAAGCGGTTTTGCCCTGGAAAACGGCGGCTGTACTGGTGGGTATCAGTGTGGTGCTGACCTTAGTTGCCGGTATCATCCCCTCCAGAAGCGCAGCCAAGAAAGACCCGGTTGTTGCCCTGAGAACAGAATAAAAAAGCTTCCCGGACAGGAAAGCGTAATGTCGTTAGCGAACTTTTACGCAAACCGGGTGGGATAACAGAAAAGACAGCACAGTCAACGATGGCTATGCTGTCTTTTACATTATTGTGACGAATATGTCACTATCGTTGTTTTATTTGCTGATTTATGTTATAATACTATACTGGTATAAAAGGAAGTGAGATTATGACAAAGATACTTTTGGTTGAGGACGATAAAGCTATTGTTGCCAATTTAACAGAATTTTTGAATAACGAAGGATACCTCGTGAAGAGCGTGTCCGGTCAGACAGCGGCTATGAGCCTGCTCGCAGTAGAAAAGGCCGACCTTGTTCTGCTCGATGTTTCTTTGGCTGAAGGCAATGGTTTCGCCACCTGTAAAGCAATAAAGGCTGAGTATGATATTCCCGTCATTTTCCTCACTGCATCCGGCGACGAGTACAGCACAGTTACAGGCTTTGACCTTGGTGCTGATGACTATATTCCGAAGCCTTTCCGTCCGAGAGAACTTGCCTCCCGTATTAAGAATGTCCTCAGACTGACCGGCAATACCGGCAAGACAGTGAAGCTCGGTGATGTTATGGTGGACACCGAAAAAGGTGTGGCTATGAAGAACAACAAGGATCTGTTCCTCTCTGCCT
>CAZLLC010000056.1:0-10319 GCA_964560245.1 uncultured Oscillospiraceae bacterium
GCCAAGATGTCCAAGTCCGAAAATGAGGACACCGGCCGTGTGTTGGTAATGGATCCGCCGGAAGTGATTATGAAGCAGTTCAAGCGCGCGATCACGGATTCGGACACGGATAACTGTGTCCGCTACGATAAGGAAAACAAGCCCGGCGTTGCCAACCTGATGACCATTTACTCCGTCTGCACCGGCAAGACCTTTGAGGAAATCGAGCAGGAGTTTGCAGGCTGCGGCTACGGCGCGTTCAAGCCTAAGGTGGGCGAGGCTGTGGTTGAGACACTGCGCCCCATCCGGGAGGAAGCAAGCCGGATCATCAAGGATAAGGCTTATCTGGAATCTGTGTACCGTCAGGGCGCGGAAAAGGCAGGCTATGTGGCAGAAAAGACTCTGCGCAAGGTCTACAAAAAACTTGGTTTTGTTCAAAAATAAGCATTAACCTCCGGTCAAAAAAGACCGGAGGTTTTTCGCTTTAAAACTTTTCGATATTTTGCGAAAATACCTTCCCGGGGGGGAAGGTGGCACGGCGACATCTGAAGGCTTGCAAAAAGGTCTGATTCTGCGTACAAAACATTATGTTTACGCCCGCATTCCCCATCAGTCACCTACGGTGACAGCTTCTCCCCGGGAGAAGCTATATGCCCGCAGCGAAATATGATATGGTGTCCGCTACATTAGGAAGTATAATGCAATTGTTAGTATAGCGTTGTTTCGTTCTTCCTGAGAGTCACCGGCCATTAAAAGCAGCAGCAATATCACGATCAGATCGCCGGTATCAAAGTCCTTCCCTAATAATTGCCGCAAAAAGCCCAGGGGATTACCGTTTTTGGGAGAATGATTTTCCCGGAGCGGTGGGGGAGCTTCCTGCTTATCCCGGCAGGGAGCGGAACGTTCCGGCTTTTCCTGCGGCGGGTGTGCAGGTCTGGGCCTGTTCTGCGGCTGATTAGAAGGATCCTGAACACGGTTTCGTGAATAAGATCCGTCCGGACGGGGAACATAACGGTTATACATCGTTTTCACCTGCCTAACAAGGATGTGGCAAAGCCGGCCATTTTAGCGGCGCGCATAGCACGCTCCAGGCGACCTACCCGCTGTTGACTCAGGTATGGACCAAGTGCCTGCAAAAGTGCTTTTTGATTAGGATCAATCCCGCTTTGGCTCATAAAACCTGAAAGCTTCTGCAATGTGGAAATATCCAGCTCCGGCATCATTGAGGGCTCTTCGTTTTGGGGCTTGGGCGGCTCTGGCGCTTCGCTGTTTCCCAGGGTTTGAGCGAAAGACATTATTTTTTGCATCATTGACGGGTCATTCATAACAGCGGCAAGCTGCTGCTCAAGATCAGCCATTGTACCGCCCCATTTCTTTGAGGATGCTCTGCACCTGAGGATTTTTCAGGATCTCCGACAGAGCGGCTTGGGCTTGCGTATAGTTGCCTTCCGATGAAAGCTGCTTGATTTTGTCTACCTGTTCACCGCCGGTGGAACGCAAGGCTGTCAAAAGCTTTTGACCGGCAGGGGATTTGGCAAAGCGCATTACCTCCTGCATAGAGATATTGTCCGGTATCTTCTCCATAAAATTGCCTCCTGTCTGCAATGATTCCTGAAAAAGACAAAAATTGTGTCTTATCCATAGCTTTTTTCAAAAACCTGTGGTACAATGATTCATAATTACTATATGCACAAAAAGAACGGTTGGTGAACGATGACAATACTGGTGCTTTCCGATTCTCACGCATCCTTAAGCTTTATGCGCCGTGCTGTGGAAAAGATCCGTCCTCAGGCGGTCATTCATTTAGGCGATTTTTACGATGATGCCCAGGCTCTGCAGGAGGACTATGGGCATATCCCTTTTCACATCGTCCCCGGAAACTGTGACAGATACCGCTGCCCGCCAGGGGCACGGGAGGTGCTGTGCTATGCAGTGGGCGGCGTTCGTATATTTATGACCCACGGACATATCCACGGTGTAAAAAACGGCACAGGGATGCTTCTGGCCGATGCCAGAAGATACGAAGCCAAGGCGGTGCTGTACGGTCATACCCATACAGCCGATTGTCACAAAGAGCCGGACGAAATGTGGGTCTTAAATCCCGGCAGCTGCGGCTATCACGGTGGCAGCTGCGGCGTTGTTGAAACAAACGGAAAAGAAATTACCGCCTGCCGTGTTCTTACGCAGGCGGAGCTGGAGGAAATCCTATGATATTAACGATGGATATTGGGAACTCTAATATTGTAATTGGCGGTGTGCGGGATGATCAGATCATATTTGAGGCCCGTTTGCGGACCGATTCTACCAAAACATCAGACGAGTACTGCATGGACTTAAAAAGCCTGATGGGTGTTTACAATGTGGATACCGCGTCCATTGATGGCTGCATCATTGCGTCGGTGGTTCCGCAGGTGCTCAATTCTATGCAGACAGCGGTAAAAAAGCTTACCGGCAAGCAAAGTCTTGTGGTAGGTCCGGGACTCAAGACCGGGCTGAATATCCGGCTGGAAAATCCCAGTCAGACCGGTGCGGATCTGGTGGTAGGCTGTGTGGCAGCCCTGCGGGAGCATAAGCCGCCGATGATCGTGATCGATATGGGTACTGCCACCACAATGGTGGTCTTGGATGAAACCGGCGCATTGATCGGCGGCTGTATTTGCCCCGGTGTGAAGATATCCCTGGATGCGCTGACGGACAAAACGGCGTTACTTCCCGGCTTGCAGCTGGATCAGCCGAAGAATGCCATCGGACGCAATACCATTGACTGTATGAGAAGCGGCATTATGATGGGCAACGCCTGTATGATCGACGGTATGGTGCAGCGGATGGAGGAAGAACTGGGTCAAAAGACCACAGTGATCGCCACCGGCGGTATTGCCCGTTTTGTGCTGCCCCTGTGCAAGACCCCTGTGATCTATGATAAAGATCTTCTGATCAAGGGTCTTGCAGCCCTTTACAAGGACAATAAGCGCGCCTGATCAGGCCATTGCGATCAGCAGCAGGATGGCAGCAGCAATGCCTGCGCTGCTGGCGATGATCAGCAGATGGTCCACGATCCTGTGCAGGATCTCCCGCCGTGTGGCGGCGTTGGGATAAGGTGCCAGGGGATAGTCCAGTTTATTGATGACAGCAGTTTTCATTGATGTGCCCTCCTTTGTTGTTGTGACCTTAGTATAACGAATGTTCTGTCCTATAAAATGGACTGAATGTTCCTTGTTGCATATTGTAAAAAAATATGCTAAAATAAGATAAATTGTGAGCCGGAGGTGGCTTTATGAAAGTATTTGACAATATGAAAACCAATATTCAGGTCAATCGGCAGGAATTTCAGGCGGATAAGGAAAAAGCCAAAGCCGATGGCAGCCTGTTTCATATGATCTGTATGTGGGTCTATAAGCTGCGCAGTGTGATATTGTCCATTCCGGTGGCGTTTGCCGCGGTGATTATGGCGGTGAACAATCTGTTCCGCTTGCCGGATACGGTGTCGCTGTGTATACCCGCATCCTCGGCGGACGGTATGGTTTTTGAGATCATAAAGATCAACCGTATGGTGGCGGTGTTCGGTCCGCTGGGCATTACCGTCGTCTGCCTGGTGACGGTGCTTTGCTCCCGCAGAGTGTCTTTTCCCTGGCTGATCAGTTTGTTTTCACTGGTGCTGCCTTGGTTTATTTATTTTGTAAGTGTATTTCCCGGGTAATTTATGAATGTCATTGTAAAACGGTAAGCTCCTGTTTTACAATGACATTTATGTTATAAGAAGAAGGACGGTGATGATGTGATGAAGAAAGACTTATCTGCCCTGGCTGAATTGCTGCTGCCGTGGTTTTATGAGAACCAAAGAGAAATGCCCTGGCGTCGTGACCGGGAGCCGTATCACATCTGGCTGTCTGAGATTATGCTGCAGCAGACCCGTGTAGAAGCGGTAAGAGGATATTATATCCGTTTTTTGGAGCAGCTGCCCACTGTGCAGGCACTTTCTTGTGCGGAGGATGAGCTTTTGTATAAGCTGTGGGAGGGCCTGGGCTATTACAGCCGGGTGCGAAATCTGAAAAAGGCTGCCCGGAAGATCGTTGAAGAGTACAACGGTGCTTTTCCGCAGAAGTATGAAGATGTGCTCAAGCTGCCGGGGATCGGGGAGTATACGGCAGGTGCCATATGCTCTATTGCTTTTGATCAGCCCACGCCGGCGGTGGACGGCAATGTTTTGCGTGTTTTCAGCCGTCTGACAGATGATGACACACCCATTGATATCCCTGCTGTTAAAAAACAGGTTCGGGAAAGTCTGATAAAGCTCTATCCTGCAAATGCCGGTGATTTTACCCAGGCATTGATGGAGCTGGGGGCAACGATTTGCGGACCGGATAAAAAGCCCCAGTGCGAAAAATGCCCCTGCAAGGATATTTGCCTGGGCTATCAAAGAAAAACAGCGGAGGATCTTCCTGTACGGCTGCCGAAAAAAAGCAGACGGCAGGAAAAAATGACTGTATTTGTTATAAAATGCAAGGCGCACTATGCCTTGCAAAAACGCCCGGCTACAGGCTTGCTTGCAGGTCTTTGGCAGTTTCCCAATGTGCAGGGTCACTTGGAAGCGCAGGAAGCGGTTGCCCAATTGGAGCAGCAGGGGATTGGGGTAAAAGATATTTTCCGTCAGGTAGAAAAGAAGCATATCTTTACCCATATCCAGTGGGATATGCGGGGCATCTATCTGGAAGCGGCTGCAATGACAGAAGGCTTTACCTGGCTGACAGCAGAGCAAATCGAAAAGCAAGCCGCCCTGCCTACCGCCTTCCGCCAATTTTGGGAGGAACTCCGTCCCAGCTATAACCGGGCAATTATTGATTAAATAAAAAGCATTTTCCTGTTGCTTTGTTTTTTGACTAAAATATGTGTCAAAAGATGGGGGTATATAAGTAAATATTTGTCCAAAAATGCAAATTGCTAAATTTTATTTAGTATGCTATTATATGTAAAGGAAAATTTTAGTGTATAGTGGAGGATAATGCTATAATGAAAAAAGTATTTAGACAGTCAATTGCATTTCTGATGGTGTTGGCGATCGTTTTAAGTATAATGCCTGCAGTTGCGATCCAATCGTCTGCAGCAAGTTATATTTATAACTGGGGCACCCGTGAGGTTGTTGCGACCGAGCTTTCTTCTACAGCTCAAAACTGGTACAGCAAGTATAATATTGATATTGAGGAGCTTTTGACGGATTATAGTGGCAATTCCAGTGCCAGCTCGGTTCCTTCCAGCACACTGTATAAGAAGCTGCAGAGCTTGATGAAAAACGCCCATAGTTATATAAATAGCTATAAGGAGAATAATACGCTATTGGCATATACGGACTGCCAGAATGGAGGCGGTGCGATCTCCAGCTTCTATTCCGGAACAGCTATTGGTCCGTCCTGGAATGGCACGTGGAATAAAGAGCACACTTGGCCCAACAGCAAGGGCCTGGACGGTAGCGACGAAGACGATGTGATGATGATCCGTCCTACGAAAACCTCCGAAAACAGCAGCCGCGGCAATACCGCTTACGGTGAAGCAAGCGGTTACTATAACCCCAATAGTGAGTCTAACGGTACGTATGATTTGCGTGGTGACTGTGCCCGTATTGTGCTTTATGTTTATGTCCGTTGGGGCAATACTTCCAAAATGTGGGGTTCTTCCGGTGTTATCGAAAGCAAGAATGTTCTTCTGAAGTGGATGGAGGAAGATCCGGTAGATACTTGGGAATTGGGTCGTAATGACGCAGTTCAGTCTATTACCGGCACAAGAAATATGTTCGTAGACTATCCGGAACTGGCCTTTGCCCTGTTTGATGCGGATATTCCGGATATGGTCACGCCCTCCGGCTATGCGGATCAACCGGATTACACGATTACTGCCACATCCAACAACACAGCCTACGGTACCGTGTCGGTGGATAAAAATGTGATCACAGCTACTCCTGAGAGCGGCTACTATGCCTCCGGTTATACCGTAACAAGTGGCAGCGCTACAGTGACACAGAACGGCAATACCTTCACTGTTTCTACCTCTGCAGACTGTTCGATCCGGATCAATTTCGCGGTAAGAGCGGTGGCGACCGTCAGCTTTTCCGGCGCCTCCGTCAGCAGTCAGACCGGCTATGCCGGAGAGGTAATGAGCTTGCCGGATGCGGATGCTCCCGACGGATATTCATTTGTTGGCTGGACTACATCTGCGTTGGATGAAGTTACAACGGTTACACCGGAATACTATACCAATTCCTTCACACCTGTCGGAAATACAATTTTGTATGCGCTCTACAGCTATACAGAGGAAGGCAACAGTGATGGAAACGGCGATTATGTTAAGGTCACAACAGCGCCGACTGACTGGTCCGGCGAGTATCTGATCGTTTACGAAGACAGCGGCTACATATTTGACAGCAGCTTATCTGATTATGATAACACCAACAACTATAAAACCGTCACCATTTCCGATAATACGATTTCCGCATCCGCAGGTGATCCGTATAAGTTTACAGTTTCTTCTGTAAGCGGCGGGTATTCCATCAAGGGTGTCAGTGGTCAGTACGTTGGACACGAGTCCAATGTTAACGGTCTGACAACAAGCAATGATGCGCTTGTTAATACGATCTCCCTTGACGATTCCGGCAATGTCCATATCATTGGCAGCGGCGGTGCGTATCTGCGATTTAATAACAACAGCGGTCAATATCGCTTCCGTTATTATAAATCCTCATCTTATTCAAATCAAAAAGCCATTGCGCTTTATATGAAAAACGGCGCTGCCGTTGCGGTGTGCTATACCTCCGAGCCGACTGCCTGCGCGCACGAAGATGCTGTTTTGGCTGAGGTTGTTGAGTCGACTTGTATCAGCGCAGGTGTAGAGATCTATCACTGCAATGATTGTGAAAGAAGCTTTGTAAAGGAGCTTTCTCTTGGTGACCACTCCTTTGGAGAATGGGTCGAAGAAGATGGCGTGAAGTTCCGTAGCTGTATCAATTGCGGCGAAGTTCAGAACGGTGTTTTGATCGTTAATCAGCCCAAAACCGTGTACGGCAGTAATGGTGATACCGTTAAAACATCAGTTACCGCCAGCGGAGACGGCTTGACCTATCAATGGTATGTAAAAAATGCCGGTGCCACAAGCTACACAAGATCGTCGATCAAAAAAGCAACATATTCCTGCAAAATGAGCAGTACCAGTAAAGACCGCTATATTCGCTGTAAGATCACTGACCAATACGGCAATTCTGTTTGGACAAATACAGTCCGTTTGCGTATGAAGGCGCAGATCACCGAACAACCGGCTACAAAGTGCAGTAAAAACGGTGATACAGCTGTGTTTCAGGTAGCTGCCATCGGCTCCAATCTTTCCTATCAGTGGCAGTACCGTACCTCCTCCAGCGGCAGCTGGACGAATGTATCTGCAGCCAGCGGCAAGACTGCCAATTATTCCCTGACCACAGCAACCCGCCACAATGGCTATCAGTACCGTTGTAAGGTGACCGACGGCGCAGGTAATGTGGTTTATACCAATGTTGTGAACCTATATGTCTTGGGCATTAAGACCCAGCCGGTCAGTAAGACCGTTGTGGCTGGCAAAACTGCAAAGTTTACGGTTACAGCAACAGGAAGTGGTCTGACTTACCAGTGGCAGTACCGCACTTCCTCCTCCGGCAGTTGGAAGAATGTATCTGCAGCCAGCGGCAAGACCGCCAATTATTCCCTGACCACAGCAACCCGCCACAACGGCTATCAGTACCGTTGTAAGATTACGGACACCGCAGGAAATACGGTCTATACCAGTGTTGTGAACCTGTATGTACTGGGCATCAAGACCCAACCGGCAAGTAAGACGGTGAAGGTCGGCGCAACCGCCAAATTTACAGTTACAGCTGTAGGCAACGGGCTGACCTACCAGTGGCAGTATCGCACCTCCTCCAGCGGCAGCTGGAAGAACGCCTCCGCCACCGGCAACAAGACCAAAACCCTGTCCGTAGCCGGCGCTGCATTCCGCAACGGCTACCAGTACCGCTGTAAGATCACCGACTCCGCCGGAAATGTGATCTATACCAGCATCGTCAAATTGACTGTTAAATAAAGCTGACCCGCCCACCGGATCCGGTGGGCGGGTTTAATGCAGTATCTTGTTTCAAATAAAACTTTACAAATTGGAGCTGCGTCCTTACCGCTCTCTTTGAGGGAGGCGAGCGACGCAAGCTCGGAGGGGGAGAGATGGGAGCGCTGCCAGTGGCAGAAGATGCGACCTGAGGGAGTGGCAGTGATCGATGGCTGACCAAGCTGTTTGATCAGCAAGGAAGATATCGAGTATCACTTAGGGGATATCTGACAATAATGACAGGGTATCTCCTTGGTCAAAAATCGGTTCTGAAGTGTCCAAACGACCGTAAATTTGTAATTGGACGATACCTTGTTTTAGGCTCTGCGGGTTAGGATCGGGGGGACACGGAGGGAAGATTGCCCAGGTTGTTGTTTTCGCTGTCATCGGGGATGGACTTCAGGTATTCCGTATCTCCACGGTGGGCAATGCCGACACCGGCGATCTGACCCTGCTTTGCCATATTTACCGCCTGTTGTTTTTCTACAATGGAATTATCGGAAAGCTGATACCCGGTGATTCTGCCGCCTTCCTTCACAAGTCCTACGATGTGTTTTGCATTGGGATTCGCCTGCGGAATTTGATCCAAGGTCTGTTTTACAAGTTCTTGCCCGTTCATATTCATCACTCCTTTGGCTTAGTTTTTACAAGCATCGGGAGAATATGCACAGAACAGAATCCCTGGCTATTTGTTACGAATAACATAAATACTTCTATCCCAACGCCTGGGTAAAATGGCATAGCACAAACGAGCATTTTACAGCGGAGGAATTTATCCGGGTGAACTGCCCGTACCCCGGTGAATGGAATGGCAAGGTGGAGCGGATCATAACCACCGATACGTATATCAATACTGTCACTTATGTGTACAGCAGGGACGGCAGTATTTCCTTGTTTCAAATTTAAATAACCATAGAAATTTTTACATTTATGTGGTATGATCAGTTCAATAAATGCCGTATTTCTCAAACTCAACGAATCGTTTGGTTCCCCACTCAACGGTTAGTATGTTTACTTATACTGTGTTTTTGATTACGATAAGCGCGAAAGGAGGACGAATCTGTGAATCAGATCAAGATCGGCGAATTTATTGCATCGCAAAGAAAGAACAATAATTTGACGCAAGCAGCTCTTGCTGAAAAGCTCGGTATCACCGATAGAGCCGTTTCCAAATGGGAGCGCGGAAAAGGAATGCCGGACGTATCTATTATGCTTGATTTGTGTGAGGTCTTTGGCATTACCGTAAACGAATTATTATGTGGGGAGAAGATAAGTATGGAAAACAATAATCAGAAAAACGAACAGCTTTTGCTTGATATGGCGAAAGAGTTAGAGCAAAAAAACAAGACGATTTGGACGTCTATGTGGGCAATTATGATTGTGAGTATGACAGCTTTGTTTGCAGGTATCTTTATTTCTGCTTTTTTGATACCTGAAGGCGTATGGCAGCTTGTGACCATTATTGGAATTTGCATTGTCTTTTTGATACCTTGCTTTTATGCATTAAAGCTTGAAGTAAGTGTTGGTGCTTACAAGTGTAAGAACTGCGGTCACGAAATTGTGCCCACTTATTCGGAAGCACTGTGGGCAATGCATAGAGGAACTACCCGTCGCTTAAAGTGTCCTGAATGCGGAAAACGCACTTGGTGCAAAAAGGTATTGAAAAAATAATATTCCCATTTACCGAAAAGAAAAACTCCTCACCACCGTAATGGTACGGAGCAACATAATGCAAATGTTAGAAATCATGCCGGAGCATCTCGCAGCTTGAAACGAGCTGAGTGCAAAATCGCAAAGGACCATCCCTTCTATATCAAGACAAACGTGGACACCATTCAGATAAATGCATCCCAGTGCGGTAGCATTCTGAACAAATCGCGTCTTGGTTTCTTCGTCGTTCAAATAGAACCAAACACGCTCGTGTCCCCGAATCAGTTCTTCAACCTTGCTCATAGTAATCTTCTTGTAGAATATGGTAGTCCTAAAAAGAGCGAGCAAAAACACCCATCGATAGCGATGGGTGTTTACAGCATACCACAAAACCCATCGGTCAAGCTTTAGCACCTTACCATGCGGCAGGTTGCTGTGCGGTCAACGAGCTTGTCTCTCACGCACTCTTTATAGGCTGACATTATTATACTTAAAGTAGGGCTGTTTGTAAAGATGAATTAAAGCCTCTGCAACATTGACTCAAAAATAATATGGTGTTACAATTATAACACCATATT
>CAZLLC010000057.1:0-10171 GCA_964560245.1 uncultured Oscillospiraceae bacterium
GGTGGATTTCAGCTTGGTCAGCATTCTGTAGTCCATAATCGCCGGAATAACAGGGTGCTTGTTTTTCAGCTTTTCCAGTACATCCGCATTGGTGGAATAGCCGGTTTTTGTTTTCTTAACAGGGGGCAATTGGAGCTTTTCAAAAAGCATTTCCCCCAGCTGCCGTGTGGAATTGATATTAAACGGACCGTCCGCATAGCTGTAGATCAGCTTTTCACATTCTTCGATCCGCTGAGAAAGCATCTGACCAAATTGTTCCAGCTGATTTCTATCAATAGCAACGCCTGCACACTCCATATCATAAAGCACCGTGCAAAGCGGAAGCTCTATTTCTGTATACAGCTTCCACATATGGACTTTTTTCAGCTCTTCGGTCAAAACATTGCGCAAATTCCAAAGCGCTTCTGCGCAGGCAGCAGCATCACCGTCATCCACACTCACCCCCAAAAATGTGGTTGCAAGCTTGGAGACCGGATAATCAGACTGAGAAGGATTCAGATCATACGCAGCCAACGCCGTATCAAAGCTGCACTCAATTGCAGGCAATCCAAGCTCTTTCAGCCGATGCAGTGTGGTTTTCAGATCGTGACAGATCACATCCGTGCCTTGAGATAAAAGACATCCCATAAACATCGTTTCCATAGGTGTCAACGCACAAACACCCTGTTCCCAGGCAATGCCCAAAGAACCGTCCGACGCCATATAGAGGGCAAAGCTATTGCAATTTTCCGGCAATTGCTCAGCCTTCGGCAAAGCGCGGAAAGAACATACGGGCTTGGATACCGCCACTGCCGCATCCCGCAGACCGTATTTATCGATCAGACGGACAAACTCAAGCCGCTGAAACAAACTGTAAAGCTCCGGCTTGTTATAAGGCTGCAATATGGCATCCGCCGGCTCAAAATCGATAGGTGCTGTTAATTGAATAGTAGCAAGCTCATAGGAAAGATAGGCGTTTTCCTTGCCATTTTCCAGTTTTTCACGAAGCTTGGGTTTGATAGAAGGATCGTCCAGATTGGCATAGACCCCATCCAGGGAGCCAAACTTCAGCAGCAGTTCCGTGGCTGTTTTGGGACCCACACCGGCAACGCCCGGAATATTATCGGAGCTGTCGCCCATCAGTGCCTTCAGGTCTACCATCTTCCTGGGCTCAAAGCCGTATTCCTCCCGGAATTTTTCCACATCGTACAAGGTGGCGGTGGTCTGCCCCGGACGGGAAATAACCAGCTTCACGTGCACGTGATCATCGATCAGCTGCAGGCTGTCCCGGTCACCGGTAACGATCACACATTCCCAGTCGTTATTGCCGCAGATCTTTCCAACCGTGCCGATAATATCGTCTGCTTCCCAGCCCTGGCTCTCATAGATGGGAATATTCATCGCAGCAAGCACCTGTTTCATAACAGGCATCTGCATAGCCAGTTCTTCCGGCATACCGTGACGGGTGGCCTTGTAGCCCTCATACTTCTTATGACGGAAGGTTGGTCCATGAAGATCAAATGCTACGCACACCGCATCGGGTCTTTCCTCTTTTTCCATCCGTTCCAAAATATTCAAAAAGCCGTAAATGGCGTGGGTATACAACCCATCCCGGGTGGTCAGGGGTTTCACGCCGAAATAGGCGCGGTTGATAACACTGTTGCCGTCTAAAATCAGCAGTTTCATACTTTTCTCCACTTCGTGCCCTGAGGCGTATCAATGATCTCGATGCCCATTGCTTTCAATTCATCACGAATTCTGTCAGCTTCCGCAAAATTTTTCTCTTTCTTGGCGACAGTACGGGCTGCGACCAATCCATCGATCACAGGATCGGCAGATGCTTTTTCTTCCTCTTCCTGCTTCTGACGCAGAGTCTTGGCCGCCTGCAAAAGATTCAGGCACAAGACCTGATCAAAGTCTTCAATGGCGGCAAGCTTTGTTGCATCGTTTGTTTTTGCCTTAAGCGCATCGTAAAGCGCCGTAACAGCAACAGAGGTATTTAAATCACCCATCAGTGCCTTACCGAACCGATCCTTAAGCTGCTGTAAAACCTGCTGATCCACTTCACCGTCATTCTTAAGTGTTGCAATTTTGGCGATCAGCTTGTCATAAGCGATCACAGCATTGTCTAAATTCTCCCAACTAAACACCAGGTTTCTGCGGTAATGGCTCTGCAGGCAGAACAACCGGTACGCCATAGGATCATATCCCTTGCTTTCCAGCAGGCTGACGGTCAAAAACTCGCCCTTGGATTTGGACATTTTTCCGTCATTGGTATTCAGGTGATGCACATGGAACCAGTAATTGCACCACTTATGCCCCAAATAGCTTTCAGACTGGGCGATCTCGTTGGTGTGATGGGGAAAAGCATTATCAATACCGCCACAATGGATATCCAGATCCTCACCAAGGTGCTTCATTGAAATACAGGAACATTCGATGTGCCAGCCGGGATAACCCACACCCCAGGGAGAATCCCACTTCAGCGCCTGATCCTCAAATTTAGACTTGGTAAACCACAGAACGAAGTCGTTACGGTTGCGCTTGTTGGTATCCTCCTCCACGCCTTCCCGAACGCCTACCTCCAGATCCTCTTCATCGTGATCATTGAACACATAGTACTGCCCCAGCTTGGCGGTATCAAAGTATACATTACCACCGGCGATATAGGCCTTGTCTTTCTGAAGCAGTCTTTGCACCATATCGATATAAGCATCCACACAGTTGGTTGCAGGCTCTACCACTTCCGGTGTTTTGATATTCAGCTTTCTGCAGTCGTCAAAAAAGGCATCCGTATAATATTGTGCGATCTCCATCACGGACTTATTCTCCCGCTTTGCGCCCTTGAGCATTTTATCCTCACCGGTATCGGCATCCGATGCCAAATGACCAACATCGGTGATGTTCATTACACGCTTTACATTATAGCCTTCATAGCGCAGTGCTTTTTCAAGGACGTCTTCCATAATATAGGTACGCAGATTGCCAATATGGGCATAGTGGTACACCGTCGGGCCACAGGTATACATCTTAACAATATCAGGAGAATTGGGCTGAAACAGTTCTTTTTTATGCGTCAGAGAATTATACAGATACATAATATGCCTCCTAAAAATAATAAAAGCCCCCTGTACCTTTCGTACAAGAGGCGGGTTTGAAAACTCGCGGTTCCACTCTCATTTATCACTTAAAACAAGTTCGCTCCCAGACGCACTTTCGCAGAGAAAAAACAACCGGGCTTTCAGCCTGCGACCCGATCTCTCTATGGATTTTCCGGTTCTGCTACTCTTTCTGTTCACAGCGATATGAACTTGTGGGTATTTTACCATTTCACCGATCTGTTTGTCAAGATTTACATACAAAAAACCGTTAAATAGATATTGAAGTGCAGTAAAAACTATGATATAATATGCAAAATTCTACAAAATAACCTTTCCGGAGGTTTTCTATATGAAAAAATTAAAAATTCTTACCGCACTGCTTAGTGTGCTGCTTTGTTTGTCTGCCTGTCAGGATGAACCTGCGGTGACCGAACCGGAGGCTGCAGAAACCACCACGGAAGAACCCACGACCGTCGATATTCCTGAAGACACCACGGTTTTGGTTCCCGTTTATGAGAACTTATACAGTGCCGCAATGCCTGTTACCACAGAATACGGCTACGATGAAAACGGAGATGCCATCTTCAGCTATTCTTACCAAACCCTGCATCTGATCCTTCCAGATCGGGAAGTTGCGGATAAGGTGATCATTGATTTTCTGAACCGGGTGGAGCAAACCAGAGAAGATGCTCAGCAGCTTCACAATCATGCCGCGAACCAGGCACATTCATCCGCTGTTGCTGAACCGTACACCTATCAGGTCCAATATAACACCACACGCATTGACCAAGGTGTTCTCAGTATGTTTGGTCAAACCGTTCAATCCGGCGATTCCCTGCATTCCAACCGTCAATGTATCTCCGCAAATTACGATCTTGTGACCGGTGATGTGCTGACCTTGGGCAGCATCCTGTACCGCGCTGACTCCAAAGAGCCTTTGAGCAAGCTCGTGATCGATAATCTGAAGCAGCAGAATAACATCAATCTGTACGATGATTTTGAGCAAATCGTTACCCAGCGGTTTAATCGGGATGAAAGCACCGATGAGGATTTTTACTTTACCCCCTACGGACTGTGCTTCTACTTCTCCCCTTATGAGCTTGCCCCCTATTCCGCGGGTACTATTACCGCACAGATCCCATATCAGGAATTGACCGGCATCATCGGCGATGCCTATTTCCCCACTGAAAAAACATATTCCAGCGGCATCGTCAGCATCAATGATTTTTCTGATGCGGACTTAGACAGCTACGAGCAATTTTCAGAGATCATTCTGGACAGCGAAGCGCCTATGCTACTGATTACCGCAGAAGGTTCCGTGCTGGATCTGAGAATCGCCCATACAGACAGTTCCGGTTATTCCAAAACCGTTTTTGCTGCCAATGTACTTTCCGAAACCAACGCCATATTGCTGGAAGCGCAGATCTCTGCTGATGCTCCTGATCTGATCCTTTCCTATTCCACCGCCGGCACCTCTTACGAATTTTATATCGTGAGCGATCCTGACGATGGCAGTATAAAACTTCAACCAATTGAATGATCAAAATGGGGCCGTCTCAAAACAAATGAGACGGTCCCAAAATTGAATGTTTAATAAAATCTAAATGTAGGGAACGGCCTGTGTGCCGTTCTTTATTTCATATTTTGAGGAATATTATGCGGAATGACACATAGGTCAATGCCATTAAATTAGGGCGTATTGTCGAAAAAGCAATGTCATTCCGAGCCAGTGCGCACACTGGCGTGGGAATCCGTAACGCCTATAAAAGTCTTGCTATTACAAAGTTTTTACCACGAGGGGAACGGATTGCCACACCAGTGACACGCTTAACTGGCTCGCAATGACACGGTCTTCGGTACTGCATTCCTAAACTTAGTGACATTGACACATAGGTCATTCCCTACATACCTTCCGTTTTTTACGGAATGGATATATCCATTCCCTACGGCTGCTATCGTAGGGAAGGCATATATGCCTTCCGGTTTTCGCGGAACTACGGCGTAATTCGCTTTTTTCTCTGTCCGGCATCCTCGTCTGAGGATGCCGGGTAAGATTTTAAATATGCTCCTCCAGCCATTGCTGCAGGGCGGTTCTTCCCTCTTCGCTCATCGGAAAAGTCTCACAGCCTTCCATCTCACTTTTTTCATAGCAAAACGGGCCGTGCCAAAATTCAGCGGTAATGGAGGATGCCTCCATATCCACTTCTTTGGGAGATTTTTTTATTACATTAGGTTTGATACGAAAGCGAAATCCGCCGCAAGAACCGGTAAAAGTATTATCCATTGCAAAAGAATGCAATACAGGAAGATATAAATTCTCCATATTATTCACCGATCAGTGCTTCCATTTCATCCAAAAGTGTGCCAAACAATTCAAGCGCTTGCTCCACAGGCTCCGGTCCGGTCATATCCACACCGGCGCCCTTCAAAAGGTCTATGGGGCTCTTGGAGCAGCCGCCGGAAAGGAACTGGATATAGTCCTTCACTGCAGGCTCACCCTCAGACAAGATCCGGCGGGACAGCGCAATTGCGGCAGAATATCCGGTGGCATACTGGAATACATAGTAGTTATAGTAGAAATGGGGTATTCTTGCCCATTCCACGGCGATCTCGTCATCCACAACCATATCCGGTCCGAAGTACAGCTCATTCAAACGGCGATATTCCGCACACAGGCTGTCCGCTGTCAGGGTCTGACCCTCCTGAACCATTTTGCCGATGTTCAGCTCAAACTCGGCAAACATCGTCTGGCGGTAAAGCGTTCCCTTAAACTGCTCCAGGAAATGATTGATCAGCGCCGCCCGCTGCTTCTTATCGGTGGTCTTTGCCAGCAGATATTCCATCAAAAGTGCTTCATTACAGGTAGAAGCTACTTCCGCAACGAAGATCACATAGCTGGCGTCAATGGGATTTTGATTTTTATTGGAAAGATAGGAATGCAGGGCGTGACCCATCTCGTGAGCCAAGGTAAACTGACTGTCCAAAGTGCCGGAATAGTTCATCAGCACATACGGATGAACCTTTGCGCCGGCAGAATACGCGCCGCTGCGCTTGCCTTCGTTCTGATATACGTCGATCCAGCGGTTGTCAAAGCCTTCCTTCAGGATCTTACGGTAGTCTTCACCCAAAGGCTCCAAAGCATCATAGATGGTCTGCTTTGCCTGCTCATATGGGATCTTCTCCCCTGCATCAGCGATGAGCGGCGTATAAATGTCATAAAAATGCAGTTCATCCACACCCAGCAGCTTCTTTCGCAGACGGACATAACGGTGCATCTTGTCCATATTCTTATGAACTGCTTCGATCAGATTCAGATAAACAGATGTGGGCACGTTGGTTCCATCCAATGCTGCCTCAAAAGCAGAATCATATTTCCGGGCTTCCGCAAAGAATTTCAGCTGCTTATTCTGTGCATTGAGCAAGCCCGCGGCCGTATTCTTAAATCCGGCAAAGGTGTGATACAAATTCTCATACGCATTCTTACGAAGCACACGGTCCGGACTTTCCTGACTGGGCACAAATGTTCCCTGGGTTATGGGATGGGTCTTACCTTCGCTATCCACAGCATCAGGAAATTTCAGATCCGCATCTGCAAACATACCGTAAATGCTGTCCGGCGCCTGTGCCATCTCACCGGCAGCTGCCAAAAGCTTTTCCTCTGCAGGAGAAAGGGTATGCTCCTTCATGCGGCGCAGGTTGGTCAGATACCGGCGGTAGCGTTCCAGCTCAGGGCAATCTTTATAAAATGCTTCCAGATCTTCATCGGAAATTGCCATAATTTCAGGCGTTTCAAAGGAACAGGCAGCGCTCAGTCCAATATAAATACCCATAAACTTACCGACCATTGCCTGATAAGTGGCATTACGGGTATCTTCGTCAGATTTGCGCATACAGTAATTGCCCAAGCGACCCGCTTTTACATCCGCTTCCTCCATCTTGTGCAGATACTGATATAACACCGCTCCGGATTCTGCCAGACGACCGGCATAGGACGTTAGCACATGCTGATCTTCACTGACGGTGGCAAGCTCCTGTTCCCAGGCTTCATCGCTTGCATACAGATCTTCCGTAGCCCAGGTATCTTCCACGGGAATCTGATCCCGGGATCTGATCTTATTCATTTCGTCCATAATTTAACCTCCTGATTTTTTTATCATTATAACACACGGAAAATAAAAATCAAATCCTTCAAAGGATTTGTTGCATAATTTTTCGAAATATGGTAAAGTATGCGTCGGTGATCAATATGAGTAATAAAATCCGCGGCAGTCTTATGCTATTACTGGCAACAGTGATCTGGGGTTCTGCATTTGTGTCCCAAAGTGTTGCTATGGACTATATGGAGCCTTTTTCCTTTCAGGCTATCCGCTGCTTTTTAGCATTTATGATTATGCTGCCTATTATCTGTTTCTTTGACCGTTCAAAAAAAGACGGCAAAAATTATCTCCTGCGCTGGAAGGATAAAACCCTTTGGAAAGCCGGTCTGTTATGCGGTATTCCACTGTTTTTGGCTTGCAATCTGCAGCAGCTGGCACTGGTAGATACCGATGCGGGAAAGTCCGGCTTTCTTACAGCGATGTATATCGTTTTTGTGCCGCTGATCGGCTTGTTCCGGAAAAGGCGCCTGTCTGCGTTAATGCCCCTGAGCATCGCTTTGGCAGTGGTTGGTCTGTATCTGTTAAGCTGCGTTGGAGTTACTTCTATACAGTCCGGCGATATTCTGCTGCTGATGTGTGCTGTGATGTTTGCTGTGCAGATCAATGTAGTGGATCATTACGCCAACCGGGTAGATCCTCTGCGGCTTAATGCTGTCCAAATTCTTATATGCACGATCCTATCCGCAGCTGTTATGCTTCTCAAAGAATCCCCCACAGTTTCCGGTATTATACATTGTCTGCCCCAGCTTGCCCACGTGGGATTTCTGTCTATGGGCGTGGCATACGGACTGCAGATCTTAGGGCAAACAAAGATCGCGCAAGCACCTGCCGCGCTGCTGATGAGTCTGGAATCGGTTTTTGCGCTGATATTTGGAATGTTGTTTTTAAAAGAAACCCTGAATGCTTGGGAAATACTGGGCTGCGTATTGATCTTTGCAGCCGTGATCCTTTCTCAAATTGAATTACCTGCCAAAAAAACGCAGCGTGTACCGTAATCGGCACACGCTGCTGCTTTTTATTTCTTATCGGATGCAATGATCCGCTTCATTGCTTCAATTCCAACCTTAATAGCACCGGAGGTATCTTCCGTCATCGGCATTGCCATACCCAGTTTTTCCCGTTCCTGATTCCAGACCGCGTGGAAGCAGCTGCCGCAGCGCACACCTAAAGCCGCAGCAACCACAAACAAAGCGGCAGACTCCATCTCACTGGCCTTTACACCCAGGCGTTTCCAGGATTCCCACTTCTGCAAAAGGTCGTAATACACGGGAGACTTTTCAGGGCTGTGCTGACCGTAGAAGGAATCTTTACACTGCACCACACCGGTGTGTGTACGGTAGCCCAGATCCTCACTGGCGGCCTTCAGTGCCGCTGTGATATCAAAATCCGGAACTGCCGGGAATTCAATAGGGGCATACTCCATAGAGGTATGCTCATACCGAATCGCACCGGTAGCAACGATCACATCGCCGGGCAGTACATCCAGATCAATACCGCCGCAGGTACCCACACGGATGAAGGTATCTGTTCCAATAGCTGCCAATTCCTCCATTGCAATAGACGCGGAAGGACCGCCAATGCCGGTGGAGCATACACTAACCTTTTCACCCAAAAGCGTGCCGGTATAAATGTTGTATTCCCGATTCATACCGATATGTACAGGGTCATCAAAATATTGGGCAATTGCCTCGCAGCGACCCGGGTCGCCGGGCAAGAAGCAATAACGACCTACATCGCCTTCTTTACAATGAATATGATACTGCATACCAATATCCTGCATAATATAAAGCCTCCCATATAAAAACTTTATTTGAGTATATCAAATATCTGTGTGATTTGCAACTAAAAAGAAGCGGCATAAGTGTTTTATCTCATACCGCTTCAAATTCAGAACAGACAAACCTGACTGGTTTCCGGCAGGTCTCCAAATGCGCCGGACTCCTTCAGCATCTGAATATGGGTCTTTGATACCTTGGGGCAGGCTACAGCAACCTCTTCGATAGAAAGGAAGCTTTTCCCTTCCCTGCCCTCCATCAGATCCCAGGCAGCGCTTTCACCCAGACCGGAGATGGAAACAAAGGGCGGGCGAAGCTTGCCATCCTCGATCAAAAATTTGGTGGCGTGGCTTTTATAAAGATCGATGGGCAGAAATGAAAATCCACGCAGATAATATTCATATGCCACTTCCAAAGTGGTCAGCAGGTCTTCATCCTTGTTGGTGGCTTCATCATTGCCGTCAATAGCCTTGATATTCGCCTGAACATTATCCATACCCCGACACATCAGCGTTACATCGAAACCGCCCTTTTGACTGCGGCGGTAGAAGTAAGCAGCATAAAACGCCAGCGGATGATACACCTTAAACCAGGCTATACGGAACGCCATCATAACATAAGCAACGGCGTGGGCTTTGGGGAACAGATACTTGATTTTTTTGCAGGAACCGATATACCATTCCGGAACACCGGCATCCCGCATCTCCTGCTCCGCACCGTCAGGCAGTCCGCGGCCTTTACGGACAGATTCCATAATCTTAAAGGCCCGTTTCTCCGGCAAACCGCAGGCGATCAGGTAGATCATAATATCGTCACGGCAGCCAATGGTCTGATCCACTTGGGCAACGCCGGATACGATCAGATCCTTCGCATTGCCCAGCCACACATCCGTACCGTGGGTATAGCCGGAAATACGCACCAAAAAGTCAAACTTCTCCGGCTTGGTATCCAGTAAAACGCCACGGGTAAACCGGGTATTGAACTCCGGAACCGCCACCGCACCGGTGGGTCCCAAAATCGGATCATCCTCATAGCCCAGCACCTTGGAGGATGTAAAAATGGACATTGTCTTTTTATCATCCAGGGGAATGGTCTTGGCATCCACGCCGGTCATATCCTCCATCATCCGGATCATTGTGGGATCATCGTGACCCAGCAT
>CAZLLC010000058.1:0-10089 GCA_964560245.1 uncultured Oscillospiraceae bacterium
TTGCATTCATTGTCAACTGTCAACTAAAAGAGGCTGTCTCACTAAGGTAAAACCAGCCATTATGAGCCGTAGGGACACCCGTCCCCGGGTGTCCGGAACGAAAAAACAGCACAAAATCTGCGTAATCTTCGCAAATTTTGTGCTGTTTTTCTATGTAGGCTGCGGTCACCTTGGGAGAGGTGACCTTACGAAATCATTTTGAGACAACCCCTTTTTAAGCTTTATTGATCATCATTTTTACGATCTCGGCGTCGGTCTGCTTCATACCCACCTTGCCGATGTAGCCCACGCCCACGATGGTCCGTCCCGCATCGTCCTGCAGGATGCCGGTGTTAGCTTCATAAACCTTGCCTTCCATTGCGAGCGAATGGGCAAGCAGTGACGCATCCAAAGCCGAAGCGATCTTAGCGGCGCAGGAGGCCTTGGCACCGTCGCAGATAATACCGGGAATATCCGCCAGTGTATTATCGATGGTATCCTTGATCTGCTGGATAGTTCCGCCCAGCATATAAGTAATGGCAGCGCCTGCCGCGCAGGAGGCGGAGACCGCGCCGCAGAAAGCGGAAAGCTTACCCAAATATTCCTTTTGGAATATGGTCAGCAAGCTGGAGAAGATCAGACAACGGCTGAGCTGATCCTCAGAAATACCCTTTTCCCGGGCATAAACGATCACCGGTACTGTGGAGGCAATGCCTTGATTGCCGCTGCCGGAGGTAATAATTACCGGCATATCACAGCCGTCCATCCGGGCTTCCGAAGCGGCGGCAGTGTAAGCCTTTGCCTTGGTGATCTCGCAGTCCGGGTATGTGTTAAAAATGGCTTTGCCAATGCCCAGACCGTAATTTCCGGTCATACCCTGCTCAGAGATGGCCATATTACAAGCGATCTGCCGCTGGGTAAAGGGACGAATCAGATCTATATCCACTTCATTGGCAAAGGTGTAGATATTTTCGATATTCAGCAGACTGCGCTCTGCAGGCTGAACATTCTCGCCAAATTCCGTATTTTCATAGATCACATCACCGTTTTTCTCAATACGGATGATATTTGTATGATGGTGGCGCACCTCCACGGACACCCGATCCGTTTCACCCAGAAGCGTTATAATAAAATGCAGCGGTGTGGGGGATTCCAGGTACTCCACCTGACAGCGGTTTTGCTTTAAAAATTCCCGTGTCTGTGCCAGTCCCTCCGGGGTCACCCCTTCCAGCACCTCCATCATCCGGGAGGCATCACCGCAAAGCGCACCCAGTGCACAGGCTGCTTCAATGCCGGTCATTCCCTGAGAATTGGGAATGCGGACACAGCGGACATTTTTAATGATGTTGCCGCTGCACTTGGCGTGGATATGATAGGGCGCGCTGCCTAAGTACTCCCGACCCTTCGCCGCGGCGTATGCCAAAGCGATGGGCTCGGTACAGCCCATTGCCGCCACTAATTCCTCTGAAAGAATTGCCAGAAAACTCTCTTGTATCTCTTTTGAAAGCATACTTTGTCCAGCTCCTGTGTATATTTATAATCAAATTATATCAAATATAGTAATTTTTGCAAGAGAATTGTGTATCCAATGCCTCCCCTGTAGGGGAGGTGCCCAGTGCGCACACTGGGCGGAGGGGTTAACGGATCCACCGATAATGTGGAAAAATATATACCTCTGTAAACCCCTCAGTCAAATTGCCTAATATCGGCAATTTGACAGCTCCCCTACAGGGGAGCCGTTTATATGCCAAGTAATAATTTCTTATCCCAAATAATGGGACATGGCAAGCATCAGGCAAAAGCCGGCAAGCAGTGCATAGGTTGCGCCCCGTTCGCCGCCGTGGGCGTGGGTCTCCGGGATCATTTCGTCGCTGATCACATAAAGCATCGTGCCGCCTGCAAACGCCAGGGCAAAGGGCAGGATCGCGGAAGAAAGACTGACTGCAAAAAAGCCTAAAAGTGTACCGATCACTTCCACAACACCGGTCAGCAGTGCCACCATGAAGGTCCTGCCCGGCTTCATACCCGCTGCCAGCATTGGGCCGATAATGACCATACCCTCCGGAATATTTTGCAGTGCAATACCGGCGGCAATGATCAGCGCGCCCTCCTGATTGCCCGTGCCAAAGCCCACACCGGCGGCAATGCCCTCCGGCAGATTATGGATGGCAATGGCCATCACAAAAAGCAGGACCTTGTTTAATTTTTGGGTATCTGCCGGGTGGTCTTCCTGCTCCACACCGGAAAGCCGGTGCAGATGGGGTACCAATTTATCGATCACAGTCAGACCCCAGGCACCGCAAAAAATTCCCAAAACCGTCACAGGAAATCCAAACGTTCCGCCGTATTCCAGCGAGGGTAAGATCAGTCCGAGAACTGCCGCGCACAGCATTACACCGGCGGCAAAGGACAGCACGATATCACTGAATTTGTGGGAAATATTCTTGAAAATAAAGCCTAAAACAGCACCCAGCACCGTAGCACCGCCAACACCCAGGGCTGTAAGTAAAACCATTTGCATATTTTTCACCTCTTTTTCATCTTAGCATAACCGTCACATTTTGTCACTGAAAATTATGACAAAATATTGGGAAAAAAATGGGAAGATTTTTCCGTTTTTATGTGTTACAGTAGTAGCGTGAAGAATTACAAATTACAAATTACAAGTTACAAATTACAAATTATTATTTACAGATAAACTATCGAACAGGGTGTCATTCTGAGCGCCAGCGAAGAATCTACGCATTATCGATATTCTTCAGCAGTGATGAACTGTGAAGATCCTTCGTCGCTGTGCTCCTCAGGATGACACACACTTTTGATAGTCTGTACTCAACTGTAATTTATAATTTGTAACTTGTAATTTGTAATTGAATAAAAGCAGCGAGGTTACATTGCGTAACCTCGCTGTCTTTTATTCTTTTACAATTACGGCTGCTGTGCGGCTGGGCAGGTACATTTGGATACCCAACTGACCGTGGGCATTTTCCGCAGCTTCATAGCCTTGATGATAAATTCTGCCCTGACCGCCGTAGCAATAGTCATCGGTGGTCATAATCACCCTGTAGGTTCCCTGTTCCGGCACTGGCAGGAACAGTCCCTCGTAGGAATTGGTGGGGTGGAAATTAAAGGCAAAATAAGCGCTTCCTTTACGGTAAAACAGTGTTTTGCAGTCATTGTGGAGCATCAGCTGCTCATCCCAGGAGCCCTGCAGCTTTTGCTTTTTAGCCATAGCCACCATATCTTTTTCAAAGGCGTTCAGATACTTATACTTCAGGTTTTCAGCATCTGCCAGACTCCACTGACGGCGGCAGTAATGATAACTCCAGCCGTTGCCCTCTCTGGGGAAATCGATCCATTCCGGATGTCCGAATTCGTTGCCCATAAAGGTCAGGTAGCCTTCGCCGCCCAAGCTCATTGTGATCAGGCGGATCATTTTGTGCAGCGCGACGCCCCGGTCGATCACCATATTTTCCTGGTGCACGCCCATACCCCAGTACATTTCCTGATCGCACAGCCGGAACATAATGGTCTTGTCGCCCACTAAGGCCTGATCGTGGGATTCACAGTAGCCGATCACCGGCTCTTTGGGTCTGCGGCAGGAAAGCTCATAGTAAATGCTGTTCAGATCCCAGTATTCATCCGGGGTCTCCTTCAGCAGCCGGATCCACATATCCGGTTCGCCCATAGCCAGCCGGTAGTCAAAGCCCACACCGCCCTTTTCAATAGGCAGCGCCAGACCGGGCAGTGCAGAGGTATCCTCGGCAATGGTGATGGCATTGGGATTTATTTCCCGGATCAGCTGGTTAGCAAGCTGTAAATAAGTTACCGCCTGGGTGTCGGTATTCATGGAAAAATACTGGTCATACCCGGTAAAGGCCGTACCCAGACCGTGATCTAAGTACAGCATGGAAGTAACACCGTCAAAACGGAAGCCGTCAAAATGGTACTCATCCATCCAGTACCGCAAATTGGAAAGGAGGAAATGTATGACCTCATTTTTATCGTAGTTAAAGCATTTGGTGTTCCATGCCGGATGCTCACCCCGGGCACCGGCGTGGAAAAACTGGTAGTCGGTGCCGTCAAATTCGTTGATGCCCTCCCGGGTATTCTTGCAGGCGTGGGAATGGACCACATCCAGCAGCACCGCAATACCCATATTATGGGCTGTGTCGATCAGCTTTTTCAGCTCCTCCGGTGTACCAAACCGGGAGGAAGCGGCAAAGAAATTGGTGACCTGATAACCAAAGGAAGCATAGTAGGGGTGCTCCATCACCGCCATGATCTGGACGGTGTTGTAGCCAAGAGCTTTGATCCGGGGCAGGATATTTACCCTGAATTCCTCATAACTGCCCACCTTGCCCTCTTCCTGCGCCATACCGATGTGACATTCGTAAATAAACAGCTTTTTCTTGGGCTTAAATTTACCGTCTGTCCATTCAAAAGGCTTTTCAGGATCGTAGATCACGCCATCCCAGGCTGTGGTTTCCGGGTTTTGCACCACCCGGTGGATGTAAAGGGGAATACGCTCCAGCTCCTGACCGTTTGTGACCACCACAGCCATTACCCGCTGACCGTCTTTGAGCGTATCCGCACCGGGCAGAAACAGGCTGAACACTCCGTTCTCCCCTTTTTCCATCGGATAGGCATACCGATCCCAGCTGCAGAAATCGCCGGTCAGGTAGATCTTCTGGGCAGCAGGCGCCCATTCCCGGTAGTACCAGCCATCCGGCTGCTTGTGGAAACCGAAATACAGATGGCCGGAGGCAAAGTCCTTCAGGGTCATTCCGTCCTTTAGTATTTCTGAGCGCTTTCTTTTCAGGTTCTCGGCACGCAGATCAAAATCCTTCTCATAGAGCTTCAAAAGCGGATCATAACGGAAAATGGTATGTTTCATCATATCAGGCCCCTTTCTGAATTTAGAGTACCTTTTTTTTACCGCTTCGTCAAGTGGAAAATTATTTCTTATTTAATAATGTATATGTTGAAAAAATCCTTGTTTTTTACAAGGAAATATGATAGAATTTAAGGTGATAAAATATGAACAAAATTTATTGGAATTTTACAGAAAATACCGGCTTAAAGCAAGAAGGGAGTGCCATTATGTACTCATCAGATTATGTATGGGCAAAAATCGTAAATTATTTGGAGGATATGTTCTCCGCTGTCAGTGTTTCCACCTGGTTTGATGACGCACAGGTGGTGGAGCTGAACGAGGAAAAGCTGATTCTGTATTCTCCCTCGGAATACAGAAAAGAGACCATCATCCGCCGTTTTACAGGCTATATTCAGGACGCGCTGAAGGAGATCTTTAACTCCGATGCCAAGCTGGTAGTATTAGGCACCAAGGAAATGGAAGCCTACAAGACCAAGGATAAAGAGATCGCCGCTTTAGATTTCAATCCCCAGTTTTCCTTTGATAGCTTCGTGGTCGGACCCTCCAACCGGTTCGCCCACGGCGCCGCTATGGCGGTGACCAACAACCCCGGTCAGGTCTATAATCCTTTGTTTATTTACGGCCCTCCCGGCATTGGCAAGACCCATCTGCTGTATGCCATCGCCAACGGCATCCGTAAGAAAAACCCGCAGATCAAGATCGTCTATATCAAGGGCGACCAGTTTACCAACGAATTGATCGCCGCCATCGGCAGCGGTAATAATATTGAATTCCGTTCCAAGTACCGGGAAGCAGATCTGTTTTTGATCGATGACATTCAGTTCATCGCCGGCAGAGATTCCACTCAGGAGGAATTTTTCCATACCTTCAACACTTTGTATGAAGGCCGCAAGCAGATCGTAATGACCTCCGACCGAAAGCCCAGCGATATGCTGACCTTAGAGGAGCGGCTACGCACCCGTTTTGAATGGGGCTTGCTCGCCAGCATTGAAGCGCCGGACTATGAGACCCGTATGGCCATCATTAAGAAGAAGGCGTCTTCTTTAGGTCTGGAGCTGGGTGACGATGTTTGTGACTATATTGCCGTGAATGTGACCAACAACGTACGGCAGATCGAAGGTACGGTCAAAAAGATCATGGCCTACCGGGATCTGAACAATATGCCTTTGGATCTGCCCAACGTTTCCCGGGCCATCAACGATATGTTCAAGAACGAAGGAAGCTCTCTTCCCACACCGGGTCTGATCATCAATCAGGTGTGTAAGTTCTATTCCGTGGATGAATCGGTGCTGCGGGGTACTTTGAAAAACAAGGGCACTGCCGAAGCCCGTCAGGTGGCCATCTATCTGATCCGGAAGCTGACCAATCTCAGCACCCCGGACATTGGCAAAGAGCTGAGCAAGGACCACTCCACGGTGATCTATTCCATAAAAAAAGTAGAAAAGGCGCTGAAGGAGGGCGACACCGCTCTGCAAAACCACATCCGGGATATTACAGCTAATATTAATTCTTGCTTGTAAGTCATTTTTATCCACAGGGACTGTTAATTGTGGATAGAATTCCTGTGGAAAACCCATATTGGAAAAATGTCGAAAATCGCCCTGTTGATAAAATAACATTTTTCAACATTCTTTTGTGGAAAAAAACATATTGCGGCAGTAGGACTTTCCCCACTTTTCCACATATTTTTCTACTACTACTATTACTACTGCAATAATCCTATATAAAATATATATATTTTTATTATTTTACAAAAAAGGAGTTTTTACTATGCGCTTTACCTGTGAAAAAAGTATGCTGGTACAAGGCCTCAACATTACCGGTCGGACGGTGGCTCAAAAGAGCGCTTTATCTGTCCTGGAGGGTATTTTGTGTCGGGCAGGTCACGATCTGAGCCTGACAGGTTATAATATGGAAACTGCCATCACCTATTCCATCGATGCGGAGGTAACAGAGCCCGGTGAGTGCGTGCTGCCCGCAAGACTGTTTGGTGACATTATCCGCCGTCTGCCGGAAGGCCCTGTGACCGTGACGGTGGACAGCCAGTTTAAGGTTGCGATCCGTTCCGGTTATGCTTCCTTTAATATTTCCGCTGAAAATGCTGAGGACTATCCGGAGCTGCCGGATGTGGACAGCGGCAGAAGCATTTCCATTCCCCAGGGCGCTTTGAAGGAACTGATCTCCGGTACTATTTTTGCGGTGTCTGAAAATACCGGACGCCCCATCCATACCGGTGTGAAATTTGAAATCGACGATACCTCCGTATCCGCTGTGGCAGTGGACGGCTTCCGTCTTGCCCGCCGCACCTACCATCCGGAAGAGCCCACCGGCAGAAATGTATCCTTTGTGGTACCTGCTCAGGGCTTGAAGGAAGTGGAAAAGATCCTCAGCGATGACGAGGATGTGGCCTTCACTTTGGGCAACAGACACATTTTGTATCAGATCGGCAACGCCACCCTGATCTGCCGGCTGCTGGAGGGTGACTTCTTAGATTGGCGCAGAGTGGTGCCTACCGGCTGTCCGATCAAGCTGGTGACCAACGTGGGTGATCTGGCGTCTTCTGTGGAGCGTGTGGGTCTGATCGTTTCTGAAAAGTACAAGAGCCCGGTGCGCTGCGTGTTCAGCAATCAGGAGCTGCTGATGCGTACCAACAACACCATCGGTATCGCTGAAGATAAGTGCACCATCGCCGGTGACGGCAAGGATCTGGAGATCGGCTTCAACGTCCGTTATCTGGCAGACGCCCTGCGGGCGATCCCTGATGATGAAGTGGTGATGGAGCTGACCAACGGCTTGAGCCCCATCGTCTTTACCCCCACCGAGGGAAGTAAGCACGATTATTCCTATATGGTCCTGCCGGTGAGAATTAAAAATTAAAAATTACAAATTACGAATTACAAATTATTTGTCGCAGTCCGTACCTCTCCCTGTCATTGCGAGCCAGTGCGCACACTGGCGTGGCAATCCGCATCTAAAAAGAGGAAAATGTATGCACTATTATGTTTATATTATGGCTAATGTAACAAATACGGTAATTTATACCGGTGTTACAAAAGACCTTATCCGTCGGGTTTATGAGCATAAGCATAATTTGGATCCTAAAAGTTTTACGGCGAAGTACAGTGTTCATAAGCTGGTATTTTATGAAGAAACATCTAATGTAGTGTCAGCAATAGAGCGGGAAAAGCAGATAAAAGGTTGGAATCGGGCAAGAAAAAACAAATATATTACAAAGATGAATCCTCAGTGGTTGGATTTATATGATTCTATACTGCTGTAAGAGAAAACGGATTGCCACACCAGTGTGCGCACTGGCTCGCAATGACAGAGGTTGTCGGTGGATTTTCCGTTTATAGGAAACATTGTAAAATCAGCAAAAACCTTTTGGAGATCGATTTATGAAAGTTACAGTAAAGAAAAAGGATATGGCTGTGCAGGTGGTTATCGGCACGGAGTATATAAAGCTGGAATCGGCATTAAAGCTTGCCAATGCGGTCTACAGCGGCGGCGAGGCAAAGGCCTTGATCCAGCAGGGAGAAGCTGCCGTCAACGGCGAGGTTTGCACCATGCGGGGCAAAAAGCTTTATCCCGGTGACCGGTTTACCTTTATGGGCACCGAATATGTGATCACCATTCATAGCTGACATTATGAATTTACAGTCCATTGAACTATACGATTTCCGGAACTACCGGCAATGCGCTTTGGAGTTTGCGCCTGGGGTCAATCTGATCATTGGCGACAATGCCCAGGGCAAGACCAATTTATTGGAAGCCATTGGCTATTTTGGTTCCGGTAAGAGCTTCCGAACCCAAAAAACAGGAGAACTGATCCGGTTGGGGGCGGATTTCGCGGAGATCAGAGGTAATGTCTTTTCACAGGAGCGAGCGCAGGAGCTGCGCTGGCTGCTGTTTGCCGGGCAAAGACCCCGGCAAATATTCCGCAACGGTGTGAAGAAAAAGGCAGCCGGAGATATTGCCGGTGTGCTGCATACCGTATTATTCTGCCCTGAGGATCTGACAGTGCTGAAAGGCGGCGCTTCTGCCCGGCGCAGACTGGGTGATCAGGCGCTGTGTCAGCTGCGTCCTAATTATGACGCGGCGTTGGCGGAATACAACCGGATATTGGAGCAAAAGTCCAAAATTTTAAAAGACCGTTATGAAAATCCCGCCCTGCTGGAAATTCTGCCGGAGTATAATACCCGTCTGTGTCAGGTGGGGGCATTGCTGATCTCCTATCGGGCCCGGTTTTACGACGCCTTGGGAGAGGCTGCAAAAAAATGCCACCGGCTTTTTTCCGGCGGCAAGGAAGATTTTTCTTTAACCTATAAAACCGTTTCTACCGTGGAAGACCCCTTTGCCACCGTGGATGTGCTGACCCAAAGGCTCTTGGAGCATTTGCAGAGCCACTACCGGGCGGAATTGGACTCTGCCCAGTGTTTGACCGGTCCTCACAAGGATGATTTTGATGTGACCCTTTCCGGTCTTTCCGTAAAAGCCTTCGGCTCTCAGGGTCAGACCCGTACAGCCACCATCAGCCTGAAAATTGCCCAGCGGGAGCTGATGGCAAGTCAGTCCGGAGAAATGCCGGTGCTTTTACTGGATGATGTGCTGTCGGAGCTGGATCCCGGACGGCAGGATTTTGTGCTGAATCAGATCCATCAGGGACAGGTTTTTATCACCTGCTGCGAGCCCGGCAGGTTTACCAAGCTGGGTAAGACCATTGAGATATCCCACGGGGAAACCTTATAAAATTGATAAATTACAAATTACAAGTTACAAATTACAAATTATAATTGTCAATTGTCCATTGTCAATTGTCAATTGAAAAATGGGAGGACAAGGTATGTCTGACGAACAGAAGGTAACACAGGAATATGGCGGTGAACAGATCCAGGTTTTAGAGGGTCTGGAGGCCGTTCGGAAGCGCCCCGGTATGTATATCGGCTCTACCTCGTCTTCCGGTCTGCACCATTTGGTGTATGAGATCGTGGATAACTCCATCGACGAAGCTCTGGCCGGTTACTGTAAGCATATCCATGTGACCATCAACCCCGGTAACTCCATTACTGTTACCGACGATGGCCGTGGTATTCCCGTGGATATCCAGGCTCAGACCGGCAAGCCCGCCCTGGAAGTCGTATTTACCGTGCTGCATGCAGGCGGTAAGTTCGGCGGTGGCGGCTATAAGGTCTCCGGCGGTCTGCACGGTGTGG
>CAZLLC010000059.1:0-10061 GCA_964560245.1 uncultured Oscillospiraceae bacterium
CTGCGCTTCGCTTACCCCTCAGAGGGGAGCCTTTGCTGCGCTAAATTCTGATTTATTTTCGGAGAAACAATTTTATTAATATTGACAAAATCACCAAAAAGACCTTGACATCAATCCTGCAATTGTGTATAATATACAAACCAAACAGCTTTCCGTGTTTCTGTATCAAACACGGCAGGCTGTTTTTTATTTCCTGGAGGATGTTATGAAGAAAAAACCTGTGATGTATTCAGAATTATGCTATTTTTTGGCTTTGCTCCTGCTGGCCTTTGGCACAGCATTGACAGAACGGGGCGGTTTTGGCATTTCTATGGTGGTGGCGCCGGCTTATATAATGTACTTAAAATTATCGCAGATCTACCCCTGGTTCAGCTTCGGTATAGCTGAGTATGTACTGCAGGCCATGGTGCTTGCGTTAATGATGCTGCTGCTCAGGCAGGTGCGCCTTACATATTTTCTGTCCTTTGCCACAGCGGTGCTGTATGGCTTGCTTTTGGATGGCTCTATGCTGCTCACCGGCTATTTGACCCAGCTGCCTGCCATCTTGCTGTATATTGTGGGTGTGGTGCTGTGCGCTGCCGGAATTGCCTTCTTTGTAGAAACCTACCTGCCCCCCGAAGCCTACGAGCTGTTTATGAAGAAAATTTCAAAAAAATACAATATCGTCTTTTCTAAATTTAAGACCGTTTATGATTGCTGCAGCTGCCTTTTGGCTATTATAATGTCACTGCTGCTTTTCGGCTCTTTCCGGGGCATCGGAATAGGCAGTGTGCTGTGCGTATTCATAAACGGTGTGCTGGTGGGTCTGTGTACGAAGCTATATCACCGGATTTGGGAATTTAAAGACCGTTTTCCAATGAGAGAATTTTTTGAGAAAGGAAGGAAGCGTTATGAGCAAAAAATACCGTTTGACCACGGCGCTGGACATTGATGATCTTCTGATGGAATGTACAGCTTATGCCATCCGTCTTGCCAACGAAAAGTATCAGTATGATCCGCCGATGACCATCCACGAAAAAAGTGCCTGGGGCCCCTTGGGCACCCGTGCGGATACGATCTATCAGTATTTCAGTGATCCGGAGTTTTATCGCACCCAGCCGGTTTATGCCGGCGCAAAAGAATTTGTGAAGAAGCTGTGCCAGATGACCGAGGTTTTTGTGACCACAGCGGTACCGCCGGAGTATATGGGCATCCGCGCCAAGCGGATCATGGAGGAATTTCCGGAGATCCCGGCAGACCATATTTATATGGGCTCCCGGAAAGATAAGATCCAGGTGGATATCCTCTTTGATGATGCCATGCATAATATTATGAATTCCAGCGCCAAGTACCCCATTTTGATGCGCCGTCCCTGGAATCAGGAGGCCACCGGTATGATGGCGGTGAATAACTATGACGAGTTTTTGAAGCTGGTGGAGGTCATTGGAGAAAGTTATTGTATCCAGCCCCAGCCCCACGAGCAGGACAAGCCCTGTGTGGTGGTGCTGGTAGGACCGTCCGGCAGCGGCAAATCCAAGATCGCCTCCCGGGTTCTGGCAAAGACTGACCGTTTTGAAAAGCTCATTAGCTATACCACCAACGACCCTACTGCTGTGGAGGAAAACAAATGGTATAACTATGTATCTGTGGATGAATTTCATCAGATGTGCGACAGCGGTGAGATGTTCCAGTCCACAATGTACGCCGGTCACGGCTACGGTTCCCGGAAGGCCGATGTGGAAGCGATCCTGACAAAGGGCAAGCACGTTTTGACTACAATGGATATCTGCGGCGCAATGTCGCTGAAAACCAACTTCAAGAATGTGATCACCGTGTATATCAAGCGCAATAAAAAGCTGCTGATGAGCTCCATTTTGCGGAAAAATTCCTCTATTGAGGATAAGGTCAACCGCTTGATCGCTATTGACGCAGAACGGAAAAACGCGGATATCTGCGACTATGTGGTGGAGTTTGATAACTACGATCAGGCCGTGGATCAGATCTGCGATATCTTGCATATTTAAATAAAAACTCTCTCAGTCACGGCAACAGCCGTGACTGAGAGTTTTTTCTTTCGTATACTAATTCTTGAGAAAACAGCAGCTTGTTAATCGATATTTTTTGTGGCGACGATGTTGCTGCCTTCAACGTCTTGCAGCAGCACCTGCCCAATACAAATGGGTGCGGCAACGGATGTTTTACGCAGCGCTTTCATAACGCCCATCATACGGTCCTTGGGAACAGTCTGCTCTGTTTTCACAGAAACCATCGTGTTTTCCCGGTTTGATACCCGGACGGTGGCTGTGACCGTGCGCATGGGGTGCAGGATCTCATTGACAGCATATTCCGCACCCTTGGGGCAGCTGTGACCGGTGACGGATATATTGCCGTCCGCAATATCCGCTGTCAGGGCGCAGCCCCGGGGACAAATGATACAGGTTAAGGCTCTTTTCATCATAAAACCTCCAGACTGACCGTGACGGGTCCGGTGATGTTTTGAAGCATCTCCGGTTTCAATGTAAGCTTTTCCATTTCGCCCGGAGCGGCTTTCAGGCGTTTGACACTTGTAAGTACATTTGCTCCGTCAGAAACGGTAAATCTCACCTTTCCAAAGGGCTGTGTTACCCGCAAAAACAGATCCACATTGACCTCTGTAGAGCGGATCGTTTGGGGCAGGACATAGCGCACGCCGTTTCCGGCAAGGGTGGGGATCCGGGGCGCATCCGCGGCGGCGGAGCTGATATATTTTACAGCGCCTATACCGGCTCTTTCCGCTTCTTCCGAAACGTAGTCCACCAGATCGTGGACCTGCAGAACGTTGCCGCAGGCGAAGATGCCGGGAATTTCTGTCTGGCAGTTTTCGTCTACAACAGCGCCGTTGGTAATGGGGTCAATAGGAATGCCTGCAGCGCGGGTCAGCTCGTTTTCCGGGATCAGACCGACAGACAGGAGCAGGGTGTCACAGGGAATGTAACGCCTTGTCTGCTCAATAGGCTGGCGTTTTTCGTCTACCTGCGCAATGGTGACACCCTCCAGCCGCTTATCGCCGTGGATCTGCACCACAGTGGTGCTCAGATACAGGGGAATACCGAAATCCTCCAGACACTGCACGATGTTCCGGGTCAGACCGCCGGAGTAGGGCATTACCTCGCAAACAGCTTCTACCTTTGCGCCCTCATAGCTCATACGCCGTGCCATAATCAGTCCGATATCACCGGAGCCAAGGATCACAACGCGCTTACCTACCTGATAACCCATACAGTTTACCAGCTTTTGGGCAGTGCCGGCACTGAAGATGCCTGCAGGGCGGGAGCCGCAGATGTTCAACGCGCCACGGCTGCGTTCCCGGCAGCCCATAGCAAGGATCACGGCTTTTGCCTGAATTTTCAGGATACCGTTCCGGTTTTGAGCGGTGACCACTTTATTCGCGGATACTGCGGTTACCATCGTTTCGGTGTATACTTTAATATTGCGCTGCGCCACCTTTTGGGCATAAAAAGCGGCGTATTCCGGACCGGTCAGCTCCTGTCCCAGCTTATGCAGACCGAAGCCGTTGTGGATGCACTGCATCAGAATACCGCCCAGTTGGGGCTCTCGGTCCAAGATGACCACATTGGTGCAGCCTGCGTCGTAGGCTGCCACAGCAGCGGCCATACCTGCAGGACCGCCACCGACGATGACGATATCAAAATTCAGCATTGTGTATCACCGATCCTTCCTGTTAAGATCCGGGATGCGCCACCGTTCTTCGTGACCTCTTCCGGGGCGATTTTCAGCTCCTTGCTGAGCAGCTCTATCACATAAGGTCCGCAGAAGCCGCCCTGACAGCGACCCATACCGCCTCTGGTGCGCCGCTTTATACTGTCAACATCCCGGGCACCCGGATTGGTACGGATGGCATCTAAAATTTCACCCTCGCTGACCATCTCGCACCGGCAGACGATCTTGCCGTAGGCGGGATTTGCTTTAATATATGCGTCCTTTTCAGCATCGGACATATTGGAAAATCCGTGGGTATCTGCCCGTGTTCCGTTCCAGTCGGTCTTTTCGTTAAGCATCAGGCCTTCTTCGGATAAAAGGCTTACAAGATATTTGGCAATGGACACACAGCAGGTCAGACCCGGGGACTCAATAGCACCGGCGTGGATCAGACCGGGAACACGACCGGAGGCTTTCAGCACAAAGTCGCCGGTGCTGCCGGTGGCGCGGACGCCGGTAAAGGAGGTGATGACCTGCCGGAAATTAACGGACGGAACACTTTTTGCCGCCAGGCGTTCTACCTGTGCAAGACCTGCCGGCGTGGTATCCCGGCTTTCAGGTGTTGCTACCTTCGTAGCGGTGGGGCCAACAAGCAAATTGCCATGGGCAGTGGGGGAGACCAGAATGCCCTTGCCCTCCTTGGTGGGACACTGGAACAGGGTGTGGCGGACCCGGTTGCCCTCAGCCTTGTCCAGCAGCATATATTCACCGGCTCTGGGGGTAATGGTAAAAAAGTCATCACCGACCATTTCCGCGATCTTATCAGAGTAGCCGCCGGCGCAGTTTACCACGAAACGGCTCTTTACCTGGGATCTGTCGGCTGCGCTGATCAGAAAAATACCGTCTTTTTTCTCAATAGAGCTTACTTTGAAATTACGCTGCAGCTTTACACCGTTGTCCATAGCATTTCCAATGGCAGCGACGGTCAGCTCATAGGGACCTACAATGCCTGCATTGGGCACATAAAGCACCTGAGATACCTGTGAAGACAGATCGGGTTCCAAAGCTCTTGCTTCGTCGCCGGACAGAAGTGCTAAATCCGGGGTGCCGTTTTCCCGACCGCGGCGGTAAAGCTGCTCCAACAGCTTGTGTTCTTCCTCCGTGCCAAAGGCGCAGACCATAGAGCCGTTGCGCTGATGGGGAACATTCAATTCTTTTGCAGCGGTGAAAAGCAGCTCTACACCTTCGGTGTTCAGCTGAGCCTTCAGAGTACCGGGCTCCGGGTCATAGCCGCCGTGGATGATTCCGGAATTGGCCTTGGAGGCACCCATAGCCACATCGTTTTCCTTTTCAAGAATGCATACCTGCAGCTGATACCTGCTCAGCTCCCGGGCCAGCATACCGCCGATCACACCGGCACCGACGATCACAACATCATAAATCATCATAAATCCTCTTTTCTTATAGGTGTTCCTAATAAAAAACAGACAGAAAGCAGGCGTACAGTCATACGTCTGTTTTCTGTCCGTTCTCTTGATCTCTACGGAAGTATTATTAAAGATACCACAGTTCGTTTTTGCCTGTGGACACTGCGGTAGCACCACGCCCCAAGGCCTGGGTGACCTCCTGCTTTGTTTCGATCAAGCCACCGGCAATGACCGGAATGCTTCCCTTGCAGAACCGGGCAATGGCTTTTTCGATGATACCCGGCATCAGCTCCATCAAGTGGGGATTGGAGGTTTTCAGCATCTCGTCGATGCTTTCCATACCCTTGGAGTCCAGCAGAAAGAACCGCTGAATGGCAACAAGATCCTGCTCCTTAGCCAGCCGGATCAGATTGGCACGGGTGGATATGATACCATCCACACCGCATTGCTTCAGAAACTGAATGCCCACCTTGTCTTTGCCAATGCCTTCTGCCAGGTCAATATGGATCATTACATATTTACCGTGCATATGGGCAGCTTCCACTGCCTGTTTTGCGGTGAGCAAATTTGCTGAAAGATAGAAAATTACTTGTGCGGGGCTTTGAAGCGCGGCATCCCATTTGTCGTCGCACACGGCTGCAATTACCGGATCGCATTCCAGACATTCCAATATTTTTTTCAGCTGCAAAGTCAACCCTCCTTCAAAAAAATATGCAGGCAAACATACAGGCACAAAGACTGTGTCTGATGATTGCCCGCATCTCTAAATCTCAACGGCTTATTTATATGTACTGACCTATTATATTCCTGTTGAAGAAGAAAGTCAATATAACATTTTACGCTGTTTGTGAGCAGATTGTAAAATGCTGTGTTTGTTTTGCGAATTTTTATGGTTTACATCTTTTCGTACACCAACAGGAAGTCTTTGTAATCAGCACGGGTATCCAGAGGAATACCGGCATAAAGCAGGGTGCTGCCTGCATAGACATTGCCGGTGGCAATATCCCGGTATTGCGCCTGGGGATCCAGTCCCTGCAGCTTCAGCCGTACAGGTGCCTGATTGGGTGCGCCGGTAACATTGAGAATGAATACCAGCACCCGCTTTTGGCTGACGATCTCATAGGCGGCGGTTCTTCCTTTGTAGGCAGAAAGCAGCCGGTACAGGTCACCTTGGTGGATGTCCTGCTGATAGGTCTTATAAAGGGCAATTTCTGTTTTCAGCTGATCCATAGTATTTTCATCCAGCTTGCCCAGATCCAGCTCCAGGCCAAACCGACCCATCATGGCGACCTTGCCCCGGAAGGGGACGGGGGTGATGCGTCCTACCTGATGATTGGGCACAGCGGAGATGTGGGCACCCATTGCGCTAATGGGGTATACAAGACCGGTGCCCTCCTGAATATACAGCCGTTCCACCGCGTCGGTGTCATCGCTGGTCCAGGTTTGGGGCATATAGTAAAGCATACCGGCATCAAACCGCCCTCCGCCACCGCTGCAGCTTTCGAAAAGCACATCCGGAAAACGGCTTGTGATGGCTTCAAGTACCCGATACAGACCTAAAATGTACTGATGGGCGAAACCCTTGCGGGGGATTTCGGTCATATTGCGGTTCATATCCCACTTCACATAGGAAATGGGGCAGCTACTCAAAACGGAGCATACAGCTTCAATAATATAATCGCAAACATCATTCCGTGTAAGATCCAAAATCAGCTGATGTCGGCCTTCTGTACGGCTGCGCCCTTGGGTATGGATGCACCAGTCCGGGTGCGTGCGGTACAGATCGCTGTCGGGAGAGATCATTTCCGGCTCAAACCAAAGACCAAACTGCATACCCAGGTCATTGACCTTGCGGCACAGGCTTTCCAGCCCGTCAGGCAGCTTCCGTTTGTCCACCACCCAGTCGCCTAAAGAGCAGTTGTCCGCGTTCCGTTTGCCAAACCAGCCGTCATCCAGTACCAGCAGCTCCACGCCGATGGATTTTGCCTTTTCCGCAAGAGAAAGGATCTTTTCCTGATCAAAATTAAAGTAGGTAGCTTCCCAGTTGTTGATCAGAACAGGCCGCTGGGCATCCCGGAATTTACCCCGGCAAAGATTTTGGCGGATGATCCGGTGGAATCGGCGGCTCATTTCGCCCAAACCGCTGGGGGAGTATACCAAAATGGCTTCAGGAGCCTGAAAAGCCTCACCGGGCGCCAGCTCCCAGGCAAAGTCAAAGCTTTGAATACCCATTTGCACACGGGTGGAGCCATATTGCTCTGCCGCAACCTCTGTCTGAAAGCTGCCGCTGTAGCACAGGCAGAAGCCGTAGGCATCGCCGTGATCTTCTGTAGTTTCCGGGCGGACCAAAGCCAAAAAGGGATTTTCGTTGTGGCTGCTGGCACCCCGTTTGCTGTCCAGCAGGAGCTGACCTGTGACCTGTGGAATGCGTTGGATGTGCCGTTCTCTTGCCCAGGCACCGGGCAGGTGGATCACCTCAAACCCGTCCTGATGCAGATCCAGGCTGAAGGACAGCACTTTTTCCAAGGCGCAGGGTGTATTACCCCGGTTTTCGATACGGACAGACCGGGTCAGCACATCCTGCTCATAAAATACGGTATAACAAAGCACGGCGCAAAGCCCTGTAAAATCATCCTTCAGAGTAATTTCCAGACTTTCGCAACCGTCGCCGTAGGTGGCGGGCAGACCGGAGAGCACCGGCTTGCCGTCAAAAATACGGTGGCTGTCATAGCGTAGCCGGGTGACGGTATCACCGCCTTCATTGTGTAAATGTAAGGCGGGGGAGCGCATATCCGCACTGCCGAAGGTGGGGTATTCCTGGGGCAGCTTGTCTGAGGAAAAGAACCGGGTGTCGGGTAGATCTGTAGCGGAGAAATCCGCACCGAAGCGGTATGGGTAAAGCTGATCCAGTGACGGAAGCGCGGGAATTCGACAGCCCCAATAGGCGTGGGCAAGCTGCCCGGCGTACAGCTCCATCACATAGCTGGTATTTTTGGTGTTCAGATAAAACTGCTTCGTTTGCTCCTGAAAAATAATAGCCATAAGAACGACCTCCCTTGCTGATTGTATTATAAAGGACAAAAATGAATTGTCAATGGGATATACAAGAGAAAAACGAATCGGAAATTCCATTGCTGTGGGCTTCTGCCGGGACAGCTGCTGCAATGCGTGTGTATATAATACGAACCGGTGTTGATCAAAAAAAGACTTGAAAAATAGAGGATTTTAATATATGCTGAGAGAAGATTATGATATGAGGTGTGGCAGATGAAAATATCTACAGAGATCGCGTCTATCGCAAGGATCACAGGAGAAGAAAAGGCGGTGCAGCTATGCGCCAAGGCAGGCTTCGACGGCTGGGATTTTTCGATGTTCAGGATGTGTGATTACAACTGGTGCACTAATACCTGCAGCCCCACAGAGCATCCCCTTGCAGGCAACCGGTACTTGGAATTTGCCCGGCTTTTGCGGCGGATCGGTGAGGATCACGGCATTTGCTGTAATCAGTCTCACGCGCCGTTTCCGGTACACTGTCAGGAAATTCGGGATCATTTAAAACGGGCCATCGAGTGTACCGCTGAAGCAGGCGGAAAGATCTGCGTCATTCACCCGGATAATAACAAGCTGCCGGAGGAGAATGCCCAGATGTATTGGGAACTTTTGCCTTTCGCGAAAGACTGCAATGTAAAGATCGCCACGGAAAATATGTGGAACTGGGATGAAAAAATCGACCGTTCTTCCTTTGCTGCCTGCGCTACTTCGGAAAGCTTTGTGAAGCATCTTGAGGCTGTTGATGACGATGATTTTGTAGCCTGTTTGGATCTGGGACACGCGGAAATGCAGGGTTCCGGTTCCGGTGCGGTGCATATGATCCGGGCGCTGGGTTCTAAACTGCAGGCGCTGCACATCCACGATAATGACCGGCATCACGATTCCCACCAAATTCCTCTTTCAATGGATATTGATTTTGTTGCTGTTTTAAAAGCTTTGAAGGAAATCGGTTATCAGGGCTGGTTTACTTTGGAGGCAAACCAATACCTGAATGCTTACAATGAAAGCAATGTGGCTGAGGGCGTTTGCAAGCTGGCAGACAGCGCCAAAAAACTGGCGCAGATGTTTAATGATCTTTGATGAGCATAAAATCAGCAGTGTTTTCTTTTATGAGAGAATACTGCTGATTTGTCTTTTATATGTTGCACCCAAAGCCTGAAAATGCATAAACTGTCCTATAAGCCTTGGGGTATGCCCCCAAAGCTGTGAAACACTGACCGGGAGGTATTACTATGTCTGAATGTGCACAGGACAATGGGTGCTGCGGCTTTGAAAATGTGCAGGATGCCCTTTCTATCCACACCCGAAAGATTACAGACAGCTGCAGAGATAAGGACTGTATTGAAGATCTGCGTGTTTACCTGACCAGAAGCTCCCAGATGCTTTTGGATAATGCGTCGAATGTGAAGGTACGCAGCGCCGATCTGATCTACACTTACATTGATGTGGAGCCGGTAGCTTTTGATCGTAATCACTACTGTATCGATGTGACCTTCTATTACCGGATCATCGCCGATACGGTAGCCGGCTGCGCCCGTCCGTCGACCCTTTGCGGTCTGGCGGTATTTTCCAAGCGGGCAGTGCTCTGCGGTGAAGAAAGCAGAGCGCAGATATTTACCAGTGATACCCGTTTGGGACGGGGGAACGGCTGCACCCTGCGCAGCGCCAACCTGCCTACTGCCGTAGTAGAGGTCACTGACACCAATTCGCAAAACCATCTTATATCAAAAACGCAGACCAGTTCATATTTTTGCCGCAACCGGAAAAAATATTAACCAGGTCTGCGTATATACTTGATTTCGACAAACTGTTCTGCTATAATTCAGTTAATAAAAAGTCCGGTTTCGGCGAAAATATTAAGTGGAGGCCATTATGGAAATTAAACGCGACAGATATTTGAATCAG
>CAZLLC010000060.1:0-10048 GCA_964560245.1 uncultured Oscillospiraceae bacterium
CATTGTAAGCAGCGTTGCTTTCCGCCATAGTAACATGAACGCCGTCGCCGCCTGCGCCGCCGGTATGGTTGCCGAGCGTGCCAACAGAAATTGCGTTAATGCCCAGACCGCCATTTACAACATCTACAACAGTTTTCTCAATTGCCAGCACATCGCCGCTGGCATCGTGCTTGAATTCGCCTTCAATGATCAGCTGGTCACCGTCAACCAAAGGCAGTTTATCACCGGTAATGGTCCAGCTTTCCAGCTTCAGGTACATCTCGGTTGCGCTGTAAACCACCAGCGTAGCACAGTTGGGATCTGCAACACTGAAGGTCTCACCGCCACGGATCAGCTTGATCGCATCGGCGTAAACAGGCTTGTATTCCACGGACCAGTCGGAATTGTAGGTAGCATTATGGGCATCGTGCTGAATATACAGACCGCCTTTGCCCTCAGCGTCAATACTCCAGCCGGCGTTGTGGTTTGCCAGTCCGGTTACAGGAATAACACTATTGTAGTACTTAGCTTCCAGGTGGTAGCCGTACATGGCCTGCACCAAAGCCTTCAGGCTGTCGGAGCTTGCTTCATTGTTGTACTTTCTGACGATGTAGTTCAGGGGGCTGTAAGTAACAGACAAAGCACCGTCATTGACACTCAGGGTAATGTCATTTGCCAGGTCCTGCGGATTGATGCCATCGATCTCAACATAGTACTTTTCGTCCTTCTCCACAGGCGTTCCCTGGCTGAAGGTGAAGCTGTTGATGTCGCCGGTCACAGTAAAGTAGAACCGAACCGCTGTCTTGTTCCGGAAAACCAGGGACATACCGTACAGATCGATACCGTCCAGGTTATCTTCAACAGAAATCTCAGGAATCTCGGTGGGAACCTGGGCTGCAGCATCGACTTCATAGCCGGCATTGGCAGGATTGTCAGCGTTGTGACCAAAGTAGGTCTGGGCTGCCGCACCGTAGTTCAGCATTTCCTTGACCATTTGCTTGACATAGTCATCATACGCGCCATTCAGAATGGTTTCGGCATACTGGCGAACAGAGTATTCACCGGTATGAACGGTTTCCTCTCCGTTTTTCACAGTCAGACCGATGGTATCGGTCATCTGCGCGGCTGCAATGTTTACAGTTACAACCTTTTCGGAGATCGTGGGGGTAACTTCTGCACCGTTAACTGTAGTAGTAACGGTGTAATCTGCGCTGTCAAGATAGAAATTTACGCCAATATTATCGCTCAGCGAAATATTCCATCCTTCCAGTACACTTGCTGTTTCGCCGGTGGCGAACACAGCTGCCGGCAGCAGTGATAATACCATTACCAATGCCATCAGCGCGCTAAGGATTCGATTAGTGCGTTTTTGCATGATTTGATCGCGTCCTTTCATAGTGTTTGTGTATCAGATTATGACAAGCAAGCCATTTTGAAGTGGATTCCCGCAATTTTATGCAGCCCTGAACTCTGCACAAAATACAGGTTATCAAAAAAACTTACTGCCGTAGTCTTACAAAATAATGAACGTTAATCACAGCTTTTTTTGTGTGTGATCAAAAGTATGTTGTCTGCGCCAAAAGGCACAAAATGATAGTTGGGAGTATAATACTTCGCATTTTTCCCCTGCTTCCACTGACCCCGAAATTCAAGCTGATCAGGTCTGACAGCTGTAGGCGCCGGATTTAGCTTAAAATGATGTCAGGACAAGGGATGGCTCTCTGTCTTCCCACTGCCCTATGCAGTTTTACTTCAGGACAGAGAACCCCTCGTCTTTGCCTTCTTTTTCTTCACGATTAAAACGATGGCGAGCACGACAGCCGCTATACACACCGCACCGCCGGCAATGATGTAAACCACGGTATGGTCTGTATAGTCTGCGTCCTGTTCCACAGGTTCTTCATAGCCTTCCACCGGCTCCAGCATGATAGAGCGGATGGAATCGATCTCCTCTTGGGTCACGCCGATCCCAATTAAAAAATTCTCTGCGTTTTCTGCCAGGGTTTCCCCTTGAAACGTATTCAGTAGCAAGAGCAGATCCTTCACATTCGGCATCAAAGATTCCAAGGATGAACCTGCATATGCCCCAACACCATTCTCAGAATAGAAGGTCAGCTGATAATCCGCGATCAAGTCCGCTTCGCTGACACCCAGCAAGGCATTGAGCAGCAGTGCCAGAGTTCCGGTTCTGTCTTTGCCGACCTGACAGTGAAAATAAATGGGGTAATTTTCCTCTTTTGCAAAGATCTGAATTTCCTTGGCAAAAGTGGCATGGTTTTCAGACAGAATAATGTGGCTATACATGGCCGCACTGATATTGATGTAATTCACCGAGTCACCCAGGGGCGCATTGTTCTCTATTTCCTCCTCGGTTCTCAGATCCAACTGAGTCTTGATATGATAAGTGTTTAACAGGGTGTCGACTCCGGAGGCTGTGATGTTGTCCAGAGTCGCACCGCGGAATATCATACCGGTGCGAACTTTGTACCGCCCGTCTTCCGTATAATATCCGCCCATATCACGGGTGTTTAGCACGCCGCCTACGGAAATCTGATGTTCCTCAAGCAGTGCGATCATTTCCGCCTCATCATATTTATCGGTCGTCACCGTTTCCTCGCTTGCGTATCCCGTCAACGGTCCTGCCGAACAGGCGAGCACAAGTGCCATCATGAATGCGAGTAACTTGCGTATTTTCATATTCCCCCTCCATTAAATTTTTCCCTTGCCGTTTTTTCTACATGAAGACATGGGACGATTCTGCCAAATCAGAATACTACACGAAGACGGGCGTTATTTGCGATTTGCTCGTTAACCTCATTCAGTGACGGAATTCTAATAAGCTGCTTGCCGTCTATTTCATAATGCTTATGATCCGGAAATACATTGTTTACATCCTCGGCCAAAAGCCAGTCATTTACATAGTAACGGTCTTCCTCCCAAACAGGTGCACCGTCTTCCCAAAGGAAAATATCCTGATGTTTTTGATGCCAGTACAGGCCTTCGGAATACCGCATGGTGCAGCACTGCACTGCATCGTAAAAGGAAATCTGTAAATACGGGTTATTTGGATCTACGCAGGTGTTGGGACCCACACCGCCATTGGAGCGCTGACAAAACTGCAGACCGTTGAACCAGATCCGTCTTGCCAATACGCGGTAGCTGTCCTGCTTTGTGATACGGTAAAGCTCCAGTGCCAGGATCAGAGAATCCACAACAGCGCAGGGTTCCGTCCAGGTTTTTTCATGACTGGAGCCAAACCAGTTGTAGTTTTCGTAAGTACGGGTCATACCGTGGCTTTTATACAGCTCAAAAACATTTTTCGCGTAATCCAGATATTCTGCTTCACCGCAAACCTCATAGTATTTTAGAATTCCTCTGACTGCCGTCAAGGTTGCATGGGTCTGCATATTGAGTCCCACCTTGTCCAGCTTCATAAAATGCCAGATCATATATGCCAAAGGTATTTCCAGTGCCTTATCCCGGGTAATGGCATAATAATGCGCCAATCCGTCAATGGGGATAAAGGCGCAGCCTATATCCGTAGACAGGCGCCAGTTTCCGATGCTTCCGGAGATGTTTCCGTAAACGCTGCCACTTTCCGTATCCCTTTTTATGGGATAGCTTCCATAATTGGGCAGTGCGGGTAAAAATAGATTGTGCACTGTTTTGCGGGCATAATCCATTGCCTTTTCACTTTTGAACAGCTCATAATAGGCCATAAGGCCTCTTAAAAACCACCCGTGACCGGAAAGCTGCTGCTCATCAATGGCATCCAGATCCAAAATTGGGCCAAAATACCCGTAGGAATTGGTTTTTTCCTCCAGCATCCCCATTATTTTTTCCATTGACGGGATCTTTTTACCCGTCAGGGAATACAAACGGCAATATGCCAGAAGCGCTCTGCCTTCCCAATCGCCGGGCCAATCATACTCAGGAGGAGAAAACAGATTTTCTGAAGCATAAGGCTCTTGCTGCAGCCGCTGAAAAGATTTTTGAATATTATTGTCCATACGGGTGATCTCTCAATCTTATTTTAGGGTTAGTGGAATGATAAATACACCCTCACTGGATTCGATTTCAATGGTGGTTGCCTGTTTTTCCAGCAGCTTGGTGGTTTGTGCGCCCCGATCGATCACCAAAACACCTTTATATTCCTTATCCAGGGTCAGCGTAACAGTGGCATCCTTCTCGTCTGCAGGATTGGTTGCGTTGGTCAGCATATAGGCCTTGTTGCCGTTTTCATCCTCAAAAATGCCGCACAGCAGGTCCTCGTCTGAGGAAATAGCCGTAATGCCGGTATTTTCCGTCGGATCCACAGCATAGGGACATAGCTGGAAGCCAATGCTGGTAAAGGGGTTATTGGTGCCGCCAACGGTGGCTGTTCCCTGCCAATCATAGTTCATATAAATATGATCCCAAGCCGCCACCTCAGCATTGGCAGCTGCCATATTTTCATACAGCTCTGTAGGTGTCAGTGTTTTCCAGTCAATAGGACAGGTATAATCCGAATCGTGGGAGGTATACACGTAGTGTATAAGTCCTCTTGCGCCGTACGCCTGACCCACTGCCATCTGCCAACGGAATTCCTCTTCGGTGGGATCTACATAGTCCATATGTCCTGCTGCCAACAGTGTAAACCAGAAGTCTACACCCGACTGCTTTGCGTAGTAACTGCAGATGTCCATATCGGAGAAGAAGGTATCTCTGACCACAGTGTTGTCATTGGAATCCTTCATCAAAGAATAATGGTCAAAGCACAGCACCTCCGGCTGAACTGTTTGCAAATAATTACTGATATACGAATCAAAGCTGCCGCCCAACGCAGTGCCTGCCCAACCGGGAAAGACATTGACGAAGAACATCTTGTCAGCCATCAGACTGTCCCACTTGGCTTTTTTCTCTGCCAGCTTTTCAAAATCGCCGCTGGCGGGTTCATCCCACACGCAATAGCCCGCAAAAGCCGGATGCTCCGCAAAGCTGGGGACCTCACCGTCCCATTTGCGGCTGTCCGGAATTACCCGAACGCCGGCGGCCTCTGCCATATCAAAAAGCTGTTCCGTGTAGGTGATATATTCGCTGGTACCCAGCAGTAGATTGATATTTGCCTCCTGCAAGTAGGAAAAGTGCAGTTCGTTCCAGTTTGCCATAGAGCCTGACCATACGCCGATCACCATTTCCTGATCGTCCTCAAATGTGGGACTGCTCAGGTCCTCTAAGCTGACTTTGCCGCAGGCACTAAGCATTATGGCAAGGCACACTGTCAATGCCAGTATACTAATTATTTTTTTCATAAAGAATCTCCCTTATTGGGCTGTGAGGGGAATCACAAACACACCTTCGCTGGACTCCACCTCAATAGCTACCACATTTTTTTCCAGCAATCTTACAGACTGAACGCCGCGGTCGATCACCAAAACGCCCTTGTACTGTTCATCCAGGGTCAGTGTTACCGTGGTATCTGTATCATCGCAAGGATTGGTTGCGTTGGTCAGCATATAGGCCGGGTTGCCATTTTCATCCTGGAAAATGCCGCACAGCAAATCCTCTTCTGAGTTGATTGCGGTAATTCCGGTATTCTCCGTAGGATCCACTGCGTGGGTACAGAACATCATTGCCGCAGTGCTGTAGGGATTGACACTTCCGGTAACTGTGGCAGTACCCTGCCACTGGTAGTTCATATAAATATGATCCCAGGCGGCTACCTCTGCGTTTGCGTCCTTCATATTGTAGTACAGTTCTGTAGGCTGCTGCGTTTTCCAATCAATGGGGCTTGTGTAATCCGGATCGTGGGAAGCATAAGCATAATGTACCAGTCCCTGCACACCGTACGCCTGTCCCACTGCCATCTGCCAGCGGAACTCCTCAGTGCTGGGCGCCACATAGGACAAATGCTTGGCAGCCAGCAGGCTGAACCACAAGGGGATGCCTGCTTCCTTTGCATAGTAGCTGCAAACATCTAAATTGTTAAAGAAATTGTCCTTTATTACGGTTTTGCCGCTAAAATCGGACATCAGCGGATAAATATCAAAGCTCAGCACCTCAGGCTCAACTGCCTCTATGTAGCTGCTGACATAGTTTTCATAGCCGCCAAACTGGTTGTCACCAATTTCCCCCGGAAAAAGATTGACAAAGAACAGCTTGTCACCCATAGTGCTATCCCACAGCGCCTTTTTCTCGGTAAGCGCAGGAAAATCCTCGTCGGCAGGCTCATCCCAAACGCAGTATCCCAGGAAGGCAGGATGCTCCATATAGTCAGAAACTTCACCGTTCCAGCTGCGTTTATCCGGAATAACACGAATACCGGCAGCTTGCGCCCTGTCGAAAAAGGCATTGGAATATCCCATGAATTCGCTGACACCCAGCAAATAATTGATATTTGCCTCCTGCAGATTTTCAAACTGCTGCTCCGTCCATTCCACCATAGAACCGCTCCAGACGCCGATCACGATCTGCCGGTCATCTTCAAAAACCGGCACATTCAGATCCTCCGGACTGATACCGCAGGCGCACAAAAGCAACACAACGCTTACGACCATGGCCATAAAGCGCATTAATTTTTTGTTCATGAACAAACTCCTTTATTCCATATAAGACTGTAGCCTATATCGTCGTTGATTGTTGACCCAAGGCGGTGACCCCGCCTCGGGTCGTATAAATCATTCTTCAGTGTCAGGCTCTGTATCAGAGAAGCTTACACTGCCGTTACTCACCAAAATAAAGGTCTTTGTGATATTGACAAAAGAGTTTGTATCCTGATTGCAGTTCCACTGACCCTCTACCACCAGAATATCGCCATCCTGGATGGGCAGCATTGTGCCATCACCAAAGGTGTGGCTTTCCTGCTTCAGGTAGAACTCCGTCTGACCGAACATGACCAGTGTGCCGTTACCGGGTACGCCTACATTGTAGGTGTTGCCACCCCGGATCAGCTTATAACATTCGGCAGCTGCAGGGCTATACTCCACAGACCAGTCTGTATTGAAGGTGGCGCCGGTAGCAGCGCCGGTGGCGTAAATGCCTGTGATCGCATTGGTATTGCCGTCCACATTCACGCCGCCTGCGTGGGCAGACAGAACACCCAGTGCATTCTCTCCCTCTTCAGAGGCATTCTGCATTGCAATGTTATCCAGATAGATCACATTGGGTTTCTTGTTGCCATAGCCCAGCATAAACGCGATGCCGTAGCAATCCTCATAGACGGTAAAGGTTATGGTTTGGGTATTGGTGTTGCCGCCGGTAAAGTCGGCAGCCACACCCTGACCGTCAAACCAGATTTGAGGCACAGTATCGGAAACGGTACCTTCTGTAATGGGATCACCGTTTTCCTTAGCGCCGTACAGATACAGGTTCATGGTGCCCAGCTTCCGCTGGAAGGTCACATCCAGGGTGATCACAGTGCCAGCTTTCAGCTCCTTATTCAGCCACAGCCAATATTGGCCATTGGTAACTGTGGGCTGCAGACGCAGCTGCATACTGCCGTTTAACTCCTCCACCGTCATATCCAAATCGCTGTCACGCAGCTTGAAAACGTCAGTAGAGACCGTACCGTCATCGAAGTTGAAGGGCCACTGTACATCTGTCGGCTCATCTTCATCAGGCAACGCACCCTCAGGCAGCTCAGCAGAGAATACCACTGTATTGTTGCTGACCAGAATGTAGGTTGTATTAATGGTTAAGGTAGAATTTGCATCCTGAATACAATTCCACTGACCCTCTACCACCAGGATATCGCCGTCCCGGATGGGCAGCAGGCTGCCGTCGCCAACAGTGTGATCCTCCTGCTTCAGGTACAGCTCGGTCTGACCGAACAACACGATGGTACCACTGCCGGGCACGCCTACGTTGTAGGTGATGCCGTCACGGATCAGCTGATAGTTTTCTGCAGCAGCAGGTGTATACTCTACAGACCAGTCGGTATTGTAGGTGGCATTGTTTTCTTCGCATACCGCGTAAATGCCCTTGATGGAATTGGTAGCGGTGTCAATGTTTACGCCGTATTGATGGGCAGACAGACCGGGGGTTTCGTTTTCCGTGTCCTCGCCGTCTTCCTCATCCGGCTCACCCGCATAGAAGGTTGCAGTACCTTCGTTGATCAGGATGCAGGTTTTCGTGATCGTAACCGTGGAGCTTGCGTCCTGATTACAGATCCATTCGCCTTGAACGACCAGAATATCGCCATCCTGGATCGGCAGCATTGTGCCGTCACCGACGGTCCAGGGTTCCAGCTTCAGATAGTAGTCGGTTTCGCTGATCTTAACAAGCGTTCCGGCTCCGGAAACACCTACATTGTAGGTTACGCCGTTGCGGATCAGCTTGAAGTTTTCGGTGGCTGCGGGCGTGTACTCCACAGACCAGTCGGCATTGAAGGTGGCGTTGGTAGCAGCGCCGGTGGCATAGATGCCCTTGACGGAATTTGTGCCTTCATCGGTGACCACACCCATAGTATGGGCAGACAGCACACCCACCTCGTTCTTTCCGGAATCCTCGCTACCGGGTTCGGTAGTTTCTTCCTCTGTGTCAGGTGCAGTGGTTTCCGGTTCAGTGGGTTCTTCCTCACCGCCGGGCTCCTCACCCTCGCCAGGGTATGTGTCAGAGAAGGTCACTGTGTCGTTGTCGATCAGAATATAGGTGGTGGTGATCTCAAAGGTGGAAGCAGCATCCTGAATGCAATTCCACTGACCCTCTACCACCAGAATGTCGCCGGCACGGATGGGCAGCATACTGCCATCACCAACAGTGTGACCCTCCTGCTTCAGGTACAGCTCGGTCTGACCGAACATCACGATGGTACCGTTGCCGGGTACGCCCACATTGTAGCTGACACCGTCGCGGATCAGCCTGTAGTTTGCAGCTGCTGCAGGGGTATACTCCACAGACCAGTCGGTATTGAAGGTGGCGTCCGTAGCAGCGCCGATGGCATAAATGCCTGTGATTGCATTGGTAGCGCCGTCGATATTCACACCGCTATAATGGGCAGACAGAACACCAAGCTGATTGCCGTTGGGCTCTTCCTCACCGCCGCCGGGCTCATTGCCACTGCCGGGGTATGTGTCATAGAAGGTTGCTGTGCCGTTATCGATCAGGATGTAGGTGGTGGTGATCTCAAAGGTGGAAGCAGCATCCTGAATGCAGTTCCACTGACCCTCTACCACCAGAATATCGCCGTTACGGATGGGTAGCATTGTGCCATCACCAAAGGTGTGACCCTCCTGCTTCAGGTACAGCTCGGTCTGACCGAACATCACGATGGTACCGTTGCCGGGCACGCCTACATTGTAGCTGACGCCATTACGGATCAGCTTGTAGTTTGCAGCTGCCGCAGGGGTATATTCTACAGACCAGTCGGTATTGAAGGTGGCGTTGGTAGTAGCGCCGGTGGCATAAACACCTGTGATCGTATTGGTAGCGCCGTCGATATTCACACCGCCATAATGGGCAGACAGAACACCAAGCTGATTGCCGTCGGGCTCTTCCTCACCGCCGCCGGGCTCATTGCCACTGCCGGGGTATGTATCAAAGAAGGTTGCTGTGCCGTTATCGATCAGGATGTAGGTGGTGGTGATCTCAATTACAGAATTTGCATCCTGAAGGCAGTTCCACTGACCCTCTACCACCAGAATATCGCCGTTACGGATGGGCAGCATTGTGCCATCACCAAAGGTGTGACCCTCCTGCTTCAGGTACAGCTCGGTCTGACCGAACATCACGATGGTACCGTTGCCGGGCACGCCTACATTGTAGCTGACGCCATTACGGATCAGCTTGTAGTTTGCAGCTGCCGCAGGGGTATATTCTACAGACCAGTCGGTATTGAAGGTGGCGTTGGTAGTAGCGCCGGTGGCATAAACACCTGTGATCGTATTGGTAGCGCCGTCGATATTCACACCGCCATAATGGGCAGACAGAACACCAAGCTGATTACCGCCGGGCTCTTCCTCACCGCCGGTGCCGGGCTGCAGATTTTCGGGGAGCTCTGTGGTAAAGACCCAAGCAGAGCCATCATAGTAAATATAAGTCTTATTGATGGTCAAAACGGCATCTTCATAGGTAAAGTCGCCTTCTACAATGA